>JBDRFQ010000119.1:0-7144 GCA_043818685.1 Candidatus Eiseniibacteriota bacterium | reverse complement strand
GATGAGATCGGCGATCTCCTCGACGGAGTCGTACTCGTTCACCGTTCGGATTAGATACTGGCTCTCCTCGTCCTCTAGCGAGCCGCCGGGAAGGTTGATGTTCGAAGCGCCGACGACCTGCCGCACCCGGTCGAGCGGGATGCCCAGCGCGGCGAGGCGCTCCTGGCCGATGTCGATCTGGATCTCCTCCTCGAGGCCTCCCTTCACCCGCGCAGCGGCGACGCCCTTGATCGTCTCGAAAGAGGGCTTCAGCCTCCGGTCGGCGATCCGGCGCATGACGGTGAGGTCCCCGCCGGAGACCGCGATCCGGAGGATCGGATCGAGAGAGGGATCGAACCGGAGAACGATCGGGTCCTCGGCGTCCTCGGGGAGGACGAGGCGGTCGAGCTTCTCGCGGACGTCCATGGCGAGAAGATCCATGTCGGAGCCCCAATCGAACTCGAGCGTCACCTCGGAGACGCCGGAGCGTGAGACGGAGTGGATCGTCCGGAGCCCGCGCAGCACACCGACGGTCTCCTCGATCGGGCGGGTGAGAAGGTTCTCCACCTCGGCCGGGGCCGTCTCGGGGAAATCGGTCTGGATCGTGAGGGAGGGATAGGTGATGTCGGGGAGGAGGTCGAGGGAGAGCCGCTGGTAGCCGACCACACCGAAGGCGGCGACCGCGAGCGCGAACATGAAAACCGCCACCCGGCGGCGCACGGCGAGGGCGATCAGGGGGCGCATCAGGAGCCCTTCCGTCCGGACTCCGAGGCTTCAAACTTCAGGGGATCAAGAATCCGGATCGTCTGCCCGTCCTGGAGGGAGCGCTGTCCCTGAAAGACGACCGGCTCTCCCTCGGCGAGGCCGCTCAGGATCTCCGCGTCGGTCTCGCTCTCGAAGCCGATCTCGACCGCGCGCCGCTCGGCCACGCTGTCCGAAGCCACGAAGACCACCCGCTCCCCCTTGTCGGAGATCACGGCTGTCTTAGGCACGAGAAGCGCGTTCGGATGGCGGTCGGTCACGATGCGGACCTCGACGAAGTCGCCGGGGCGGACGCTCTCGGGGTACTCGGTGATCTCCACCGTCACCTTGATCGTGCCGCTTGCCGGGTCGACGACCGGGCTGACGAGCTGAATCCTTCCCTCGAGCGCCTCCCCGCTCGCGTCGGCGACGAGCTCGACTCCTTGGTCGGTCCGGATGTTGCGGAACTCCTTGGCGGGCACGTGCACTCGAGCGAGAAGGCGGCTCACGTCGGCGATGGAGAAGAGCGGCGTCCCGTTCGTTACCATCTGCCCCGGATCGACGAAGCGGCGGAAGATCCGGCCCGTGAACGGCGCCCGCACCTCGGTGTGGGAGAGCTGGAGCGCCTCGAGATCGCGCGTCGCTTCGGCGGCCTGCAGGCCGCTTCGCGCCGCCTCGAACTCATCCGCCGAGATGAGATCTCCCTCGAACATCATCTTCAGGCGCTCGTGGCTCGCGCGCTGCTTCGCCGCTTCCGCCTCCGCCTGGCTGAGGCGGTGTCGGTACTCCACATCCTCGATGCGAAGGAGGGGTTGCTCCTTCTTTACGAAGTCGCCCTCTTCTACGAGCCGGCTCTCGACGACGCCGGACACGCGCGCGAGAACGTCCGCCTGCTTGTTCGGATCGAGAGAGGCGTTCGCCGCGTAGAAGGTGGCGATCGGCCCGCGCGAGGCGGGTGTGACCGCAACGGCCGCGGCGGGGAGCGTGGCCCTGCCGCGCGGCGTCTCGCCCCGGGCGCCGTTTTCGCCTCTCCCTCCGCATCCGCCGAGGAGAAGGAGGAGGGCGAGGGCGGTGAGAGGGACTTTCCATCCGATTCGCGAGCGGGGGCCGGGTTCGATCATCGGGCGCATAACGATCCTATCCTCATGGTCTGCAAGGGGTTGCCTTCGGTGATCCCCCCGCGGCCCGCGAGGGCCTTCCCACGCGGGGGGCAGGACGCAGCACGGTTCCTCCGGCCAGACAAAACGACCTCTCTATTCTAGCAACCGGGGGCGGGAAGCGCTCGCTCGAATGTAAGACGGGAGGCTGCGCCGAAAGGCCTAACCGCAAGCGCCCGCCCGTCCAGGGGCCCCCGGAGCGCGCTCCGATCCGCCGGGCCGGAATCGCTCGGCCCCGGGGCGAAACGAGACTATGATGATGAGGGCCGGCGCGGATGAGGGGGCGGCCCGGTTCGCGCGGCGGCCTTCGCGGCTTGTCCGCGGCGGCGCCCACGCGCCCGGCTGGGGAGACGGCATGAAGAACGTGGAAGTACGAAACGTCTCCCGCGGCACGCTTCTCCTGCCGCGCGGCCTTCTTGCGATCTCGTGGGAGAGCCGGCTCGTCGGGCTCATGGGGAGAAAGGCGCTCGCGCCGGACGAGGGGCTCGTCATCCGCCCCTGCGAGTCGATCCACACGATGTGGATGCGCTTTCCCATCGATGTGGTTTTTGTTGATGTTCGAAACACCGCCGTCAGGGCATTCCCGAACGTGGCCCCCTTCCGTCTCCGCTTCGGCGGATGGGACGCGCACGCCGTGATCGAGGGCCCGGTCGGGATGATCCAACGCTCCGGAACCCGGGTCGGGGACGGGATCGAGATCCGGGAGGGGGAGGGCTAGGGCCCGGACCCGAGGCCGCAACTCATTCAATATCAGGGTGTTATGGCGCACCGGGACCCCCGGGTCGTCGTTCTCTCGGGAACCCCCCAGCCCCTCCTGCTATCCTCTATCCTCGCGCGGCTCAAGGAGCTAGACGGATTGCCGACAATCAGGGTGTCCCGGCGCACCTCTTCCCGGCCCTCGGTTGAGTTTGGAGAGGTCCCGGTCAGGCGCGAGATTCGACGGATGTATCGAAAAGCGGCGTCGCCCACTACCGGCGAGCCGCGGCGTGAGTGCCCATGAGCCTCTCGTCCTGCGCACGAGGGTCCCGGAACGGGACCCGCCCCCGAGGAGGAGCGGATACCCGCCGCGCCCTCCCGGGCATCGTTTCCTTTCTCGCCCCGCTCCTCCTCTTGGCGTCGTCCGCGTTGGCTTCCGGCGAGGCTCCCCGCGATCTCGCGGCGCTCAGCCTCGAGGAGCTCATGGAGATCGAGGTCGTCTACGCCGCATCCCTGCACGAGCAGAGCGTCAGGGAGGCGCCCTCCTCCGTCACGATCGTGACCGCAGAGGAGATCCGCTGCTACGGCTACCGCACGCTCGCCGACCTCCTCGACGGCGCCGCCGGCTTCTACACGAGCTACGACCGGAACTACGTCTACCTCGGCACCCGCGGCTTCTCGCGCCCCGGCGACTACAACACGAGGATTCTTTTAACCATCAACGGACGCCGGCTGAACGACGAGATCTACGGCCAGGCCTCCATCGGTACGGAGTTCCCGCTGGACATCGACCTGATCGACCGGGTGGAGGTGATCCGCGGCCCGAGCTCCTCCATCTACGGGACGAACGCCTTCTTCGCGGTCGTCAACGTCCTCACCAAAGAAGGACGGGATCTCGGAGGAGGGCGGGTGGGCGGGAAGGGGAGAAGCTTCGGTACGTACGGGACCGGCCTCGCGTTCGGGGGCGAGCACTCTTCGGGCGCCTCGCTCCTCCTCTCGGGATCGTACTACGACAGCGAGGGCCGGGATCTCTACTATCCGGAGTTCGACGATCCGGCGACGAACGGGGGCGTGGCGGAGGGGGCCGACCGGGACGGCTCCAAGAGCGCCTATGCGAGCCTCTCTCGCGGGGGGGTCCGTGTCGAGGGGCTCTACGGGTGGCGGAAGAAGGGGATACCGACCGGCGCGTGGGAGACCGCCTTCAACGACTCTAGGACCCATTCCGTCGACGAGAGAGCCTATCTCGCCCTCTCCTACACGCGCGCGCTTGGAAGCGGCGTCGAGGTCTCCGGAGAAGCCTCCTACGATTGGTACGGCTACGACGGCGACTACGTCTATGAGCTCGAGGAAGAGGGCGAGCCCTCCACGTACGTCAGCACCGACTATGTGCGCGGGGAGTGGTGGAGGGGGGATCTGTCGCTTTCGGTGCCGCTCGCGGAGAGGCACCGCCTCATGGTCGGAGCCAGGGGACGGTACGACGCGAGGCTGCATCAGAAGTTCTTCGACGAGGAGGCGACCTACCTCGACGACGAGCGCACCTCCGGATCGTGGGCGTTTTTCGCCCAGGACGAGGTTCGCGTGCGGGACGACCTGCTGGTGAACGCGGGCGTCCGCCACGACCACTACGAGACCTTCGGCGGTACGACGAACCCCCGTCTCGCGCTCATCTGGAGTCCCCTCGCGCGGACGACCTTCAAGCTCCTCTACGGAAGCGCGTTCCGCGCCCCGAACCCCTTCGAGCTCTACTACACGGACGGCGAGGAGGGGGACGAGGACCGCGTGCAGAAGCCGAACCCGGATCTCAGCCCCGAGAAGCTCCGCACGTATGAGCTGGTGTTGGAGCAGGGGCTCGGCGCGAGGCTACAGGGGAGCGCGGCGGTCTTTCGCACCGAGGTGAGCGATCTGATCTCGATCGAGACCGATCCCGACGACAGCCTCCTTGTCTTCCGAAACCTGGACGAGGCCCACGCGACGGGCCTCGAGATCGGCCTGTCCGGCTCGCCGCGGGACGGATGCCGCGCGCGGCTCTCCTACACCTATCAGGAGAGCGACGACTGCCGCACCGGCGAGCTCCTCAGCAACTCGCCGAAGCACCTCGCGAAGCTCGGGATCGTTAGCCGGCTCCTCGGGGAGAGGCTGGCCGCCGGCTTCGAGCTGCGGTACACGGGCGACCGAAAAACCCCGAAGGGAGACACGGCCGACGGGTATGTCGTCGGAAACCTCACGCTCTCGAGCCGCCTCCTTCGGGGACGCCTCGAGCTTTCCGCGAGCGCCTACAATCTCTTCGACAAAACCTACTTCGACCCCGGCTCCGAGGAGCACGTGCAGGACCTCATCGAGCAGGACGGCCGGTCGTTCGGCGTGGCCGCGAGGGTCGGGTTCTAAACGGGGCGGGCTTCCGATGCGGGAGGGTTTGCACGAACGCCCCGCGGTGCGTCCATGCCGCCGATAACGGCTGAGTGCCCCATCTTCGGCCCGCCCCCAAGAGGTCCGCGGAACTCGGCGAAACCTCGCGCGGCGGATTCGCTCTCCAAAAGATGAGGACGTGAAGCGGGCGCGTTCTGCTCAACGGGGAAAAGGGGGACACGAACCCGTTTCAGTTTGCCGGCGCGCTCAGTGAGGAGGGAGCGCAGCTCCTGAAATAGGTTTGTGTCCCCTTATTTCCCTCTTTCCCCCTATTGCTTCTGCGCGCGGAGAAGCTCGGTCATCCGGTCGAGAGTCTCTCCGAACCGCTTCATGACGGTCTGGATCACCTCCGGATCGGTCATGTCGACGCCGGCGCGCTCCAGGGCCTCCATCGGGTAGACGCTGCCCCCGAGCTTCATCATGGCGATGTAGTCGTCGACGGCGCCCGGCTCGCCGGCGCGCACGCGGGCAGCAATCGCCTCGCCCGCGGCGAAGCTCGAGGCGTACGACCAGACGTAGAACGTCCGGTAGAAGTGCGGGATCCTGCACCAGTCCGCCTTGAACTCGTCGTCGAGCACGAGCTCCGGCCCGTAGTAGTCCTGCCACAGCCCGCCGTGGAGCTCGCGAAGCGATTCCTTGGTCAGCGCCTCGCCCGCCTCCGCCATCTTGTGCGAGTTCTCCTCGAATTCGTGGAAGAAAATCTGGCGGATGAACGTCCCGACGATGTTCCCGAGGTACAGGTCGAGGAGGTAGAGGCGCTCCATGTCGCTCTCGGCTCGATCGAGCATGTAGTCGAGGAAGAGCGCCTCGCTGGCGACCGATGCGACCTCCGCGACGAAGGGGGAGTAGTCGGAGTAATGGAAGGGCTGGTTTTCGGTCGTCAGGTACGTGTGGATCGAGTGCCCCATCTCGTGAACCAGCGTGAAGACATCCTCGAGCGTTCCGCCCCAGTTGAGGAGCAGGTACGGGTGGGAGTTGTAGCTTCCCCAGGAGTAGGCGCCGCCCCTCTTCCCCTTGTGCCCGTACACGTCGATCCAACGATCGTCGTACGCCCTCTTGCCGACCGCGAAGTACTCGTCTCCGTAGGTTTCCTTCCAGAAGTCGAGCGCGAGCCGGTACCCCTCCTCGAAGGTGATCTTCTTCTCCCATTCGGGAATGAGGCTGACGTAGAGGTCGTACACGTGGTGGTCCTCGATGCCGAGGACCTCCTCGCGCAGCGAGATGTACCGGTGGATGAGCGGGTAGTTGTCGTGCACGGTCTGGACGAGCGTCGCGATCACGTCGTAGGGGATGTTCAGCTCGAACAGCTTCGCCTCGATCGCCCGCTCGAACCCGCGGTTCTTGGCGAAGAAGAGGTTCCGCTGGACGTGGCCGTCGTAGGTCGCGGCGAAGGTGTTCCCGTACTTGTCGTATGTCCGGAAGAGGGAGAGGCCGGCCTCGCGGCGGATGTTTCGGTCCTGCTTGGAGAGGAAGCTGTAGTAGAGGGCGGGCGTCACGACGGCCGAGTCGCCGTTCTCGTCGAGGATCTCCGGCCACTCGATGTCGGCGTCGACCATGTTCGAGTAGGCTTCCTGCGGGGCGCCGGCCATGAGTGCGGCCGAGGCCAGGACCTCCTCCACCTCGGCCGAGCGGATGTGCGGCTTCTGGCGCACGAGGTTGTCGAGGTAGTGGTCGAACGCGAGCACGCGCTCGTTCTCCCGGTACTCGGCGAGTTTCTCGTCCGGGATCTGGGCGATCTCGGGCTCGACGAACGAGATCGTCTGGAAGGCCCGCGCGGCAAGGGCCTGGAACCGGTTGTAGCGGTCGAGCGCGTCGGGGTCGGTCGTCTGCGTGTCGCGGCTTTGACCGGCGTACACGGCAAGCTCCCACGCCTTCTCGATGAGATCGGACACCGCCTCGAGCCCCGAGGCGAGCTTGTCGGCGGAATCTCCGAGGTGCCCTCGAAACGCTTCGATCCCCTCGATCTTGGCCTCGACCTCGGCGAACGTGCGGTCGTAGTCGCCCACGGAACCGAAGATGGGGGTGAGGTCCCACCGGTAGTTCAGCGGAATCTCGTCGCGGGATTCGTAGTAGAAGGCCTCCTCCTCCGCGCCGGCGAGCGCCGGGACGAACGCGAGGGACAGAATGAGGGCGAGCATGCGGACACGGGGCGGCTTCATGGGACA
>JBDRFQ010000118.1:0-2050 GCA_043818685.1 Candidatus Eiseniibacteriota bacterium | reverse complement strand
CGAGCGCGCCGAGCGCTCGTTCCGGAGAGGGCTCCGAGCGGCGAGGAGCAACGTCCCCGATGAGGGGGACGGGCAGAGCATCTTCGACGATCGGGTGCGGGGAGCGGTGGTCTCCCCGCGCGCGTGGGCCGGCGCGTGGGCGGCGGCGCGGCTCGTCGGCGCTTCGTTCCCGCCGAGGCTTCTCGCCGGCCGCGAGGTGATCATCGAGGAGGAGGAGCGGCATCGCTCGGACCGGCTCGAGGTCCTCGCCGGGCTGCTCCGCGTCTCCGATCCGCTTCGCCTCCGCGGGGATGGGTTCCGGTTCGTTGCCGCTCGCCGCGAACGCGCCGATCTCCTCGTTTGGATCGGGGACGAAACGCTAAGAACCGACCCGGTCGATGGCGCGGAAACTCTCGATGATCTCGAGAGGGAGATGCCCGGACCGCCACTTCGCCTCGGGGATCTTCCGGGCGAGCTTGGGGGGCCGGTGGTCGAGAGGATCCTCGAGGAGGAACGGGAGGCGCTCCTCGAAGAGACGGAGGTCCTCGACCGGAGGCTTCTCTCGATCGCCGGTCTTCTCGGGCGAGCCGGACTGCCCGCGCCCGAGTGGGTCCGCCGCCTTCTCCCCTCGATGCTCGACCACCGGTCGCGCACGGCGCTCCGCGAGATCGTCTCCTCGCTCGAGGACGGGAGGGCGATCGGGACTGCTCTCGGGGAGCTCGCGGAGACGCGTTCGCTGGCGGACCGGTTCCACGCCGGCATCGAGGGGATTCCCGATGCGGACGATCTGTCCCGCGCTCTTCTCGCCGCCCTGCGAAGGGCGAGGGAAGGAGACGCGGAGGAGTGGGCGGTGCGCGTGCTCGGCGTTCTCGATGGGCTCAACGGGGCTGGATTCCCTCTCCGCGAGCTCGGGGCGCTTCAAGACGAGTTCTTCGATCAGCGAAGAGACGGCATCCCTTGCGGCCCGAAGGGGCGCGCGCTCGGGGTGTGGCTCGGGTTCACGCCGGGCTTCCTCGGCCGCACGGCGGATCAGCCCCGCGCTTGACAAGGAAGCGGATATCGCATCCACAGCTTCCAGGGCTGCGCTGTCGAGCGGTTTGCGACCAGAAACCTCGTTCCCCGACTCGCCGTAGTAGGGTATCCGGCATCGCCCCGAACGCTCCTACGCCTCCCGACCCTTCTGGATACGGGCCCAGGCGTCGCGGAGCGTGACCGTGCGGTTGAAAACGGGACGGCCCGGTCTCGAGTCGGCCGGATCGACGACGAAGTACCCGATCCGCTCGAACTGGAAGTGATCCCCCGGTGCCGCTTCCGCAAGCGAGGACTCGAGGCGGCAGCCGGACACCACGGCGAGAGAATCCGGGTTCAGGTAATCCTTGAAGTCCTTTCCTTCCTCGGCCTCGCTCGGGTCCGGCACGGTGAAGAGATGATCGTACAGGCGGACCTCCGCCTCGACGGCGTGCCGGGCGGAGACCCAGTGAAGGGTCGCCTTGACCTTGCGGCCGTCGGGAGCATCGCCCCCCCGGGTCGCCGGATCGTGCGTGCAGCGGAGCTCGACAACCTCGCCGCTCGCCGGGTCCTTCACCACCTCGACGCACCTCACGAAGTACGCGTAGCGGAGGCGGACCTCCCTCCCCGGGGCGAGACGGAAGAACTTCTTCGGGGGATCCTCCATGAAGTCGTCCCTCTCGATGAACAGCTCGCGGGAGAAGGGGACGGGGCGCGTCCCCATCGAAGGGTCCTCCGGGTTGTTCACCGCGGGGAGCTCCTCGACCTTCTCCTCGGGATAATCGACGAGAACGACCTTGATCGGGCGGAGGACCGCCATCGCGCGGCGCGCGCGCCGGTTCAGATCCTCGCGGAGGCAGTGCTCGAGGAGCGCGATGTCGACGACGCTCTCCTTCTTGGCGACGCCGACCCGGTCGCAAAGGGCGCGGATCGCATCAGGGGTGTAGCCGCGCCTCCGAAGCCCCCGGAGAGTCGGCATGCGCGGGTCGTCCCAGCCGCGGACGATCCCCTCCTCGCCGAGCAGGCGGAGGCGCCGCTTGCTGAGCACCGTGTAGGAGATGCG
>JBDRFQ010000117.1:0-3947 GCA_043818685.1 Candidatus Eiseniibacteriota bacterium | reverse complement strand
TCCCCGGCGTTTGGAACGAGAAGGTGCGCGCGTATCTCGGCATCACGCCGCCGGACGACGCGAGAGGGGTCCTTCAGGACATCCACTGGTCCGCGGGGGCTCTCGGCTACTTCCCCACGTACGCGCTCGGGAACCTCTACGCGGTGCAGTTCTATCGCGCCGCCGCCGCGGCGATTCCGGATCTCGAGGAGCGCTTCCGGAAGGGGGAGTTCACTCCTCTTCTCGAATGGCTCAGGCGGGAGATCCATCGGGGCGGCCGGACCCACCGGGCAGGGGATCTCGTTCGGGTCGTCACGGGCGAGCCGCTCAATCCTTCGTACCTCATGGAACATCTCGAGCGGAAGTACGGCGCGCTATACGCAACGTGAGACCGGGGCCGGGCAGGCGGTGGTCTCCCTCGGGGCCACGGGTCTTCGCACGGCGGGTCCTGTCGGCCACAGCCCGCTCGGGCGCTGGCCGGTCGCGCCTACGGACTTGGTGGCTGCGCCCTTCGCGGGCACCCGTGGCCGCCACCCGCCGTGGCGGAGTTCTTCCGAATCGATCAAGAGCCGTCTCGTATGCTCTCGACAGCGAGGAAGGAGTGTCGGGATCAGGGAACCGTGGGAGTTACGGGAGGAGGACCACCTTGCGCGTCTCGCGGACGCCCCCGGCCTTCATCCTCACGAGGTAGATCCCCGCGGGAAGGCGCCGTCCCGAGTCGTCGCAGCCGTCCCAGAGGACAGGGTCGATGTAGATGCCCTCGTACGAGTGGATGTGGGGAAAGCTCCTGACGAGCCTCCCCGCCGGGGTGAAGATGTCGATTTCCACGCGAACCTGCTTGTATCGGGTCGCGGCCGCCGCTGCGGAAAGAAGGGGCGCCCCCTCGGCTCCCCCCGGTGTTGGAATCTCGTCCTGGTCGTGATCGTGGGGCGTTTGCTCGACCGGGTCCCCGCGCGGAACGAGGTAGGAGATCACCGTGACGTCCCGGAAGGGATTCGGCGAGGCGCGCGACAGATGCTCCCCGCGCTCGATGGGCGAGGGTCCGAGGATCTTCGTCTCGTAGCTCCAGGAGAGCTCGTCCACGGACGCTTCGAGCCGGTAGGTGGTCTCCTCCCCCGGAGTCGCCCCGACATCGAAGAGCGAGTGGTTTCCGTTTTCTTGAAGAACGAAGGAATGGAGCAGCGCCTCTTCCCCGCTTCCCGACCGCCGGTAGAGGGAGGCCTCCGCCCCCAGCGTCTTGCCCCGAACGCGGAACGCGATCCGCACCACGCCGTCGTAGTCCGGCTCCGCGCGGAAGTCGTGGATCGCGACCGCGCGGACGTAGACGTCGATGACCCCCTCGCCTAGATAGTCCGAGGCGTTTCCGGCCGTGTTCACGGCCCGCACGGTCACCCGATGCTTGCCCGCCAAGAGCGAGTCGGGGACGAACGCGAAGCCGACGCTCGTCGAATCGCCCCATCCCTCCGGCGGGTCGGCGCGGATCCAGAGCTCCTGCCCCAGCGAGTCGCGCGCCTGGTCGATCCGGTAATCGATGTGCTCGACCGTGTTGAAGGTGATCGAGTTCCGCGTCCCGTTCCCCGCGTAGTTGTGAAGAGGGTCGACGCGAGCCCGGCCGGAAATCGTCGGGCAAACGGTCGTGATCGTGTCGGAAAAGGGCTCCAGCTCGATCAGCGGAGTCGTGTCGAACACGTCCGGGATGTCGTCCCGGTCGCTGTTCTTGAGACCCATGTGGGCGAGCGTGTGGCGGCAGACCACCGCGTCCGTGGTGTCCATGCAGCACGGGACGATCGGGGCGCCCAAGCACATGTGGTCCTGATTCCGGCTGTTCAGGTTCAGGGTCCCGAGGTAGCCGGAACGGTTGTTGCAATACAGCGCGCCGTCCCCCTGCCTGTATTCGTTCAGAGCCCAGAAGAGGCGGGCGGTCTCCCGGATCACGAGGTGCGAGAGCCAGGCCTTCCCCGCGACCCACCGGTTCCCCTGGCGCTGGCTCCCCGCCGGGAGCACCGAGTAGGGCCCCCCCGTCTTCCCGTACGTGAGGTAGTTCGCGTTGAAGGAGGGCACCTTCGGAATGAAGAAGCAGATCCCCCACTCGGCGCCGAATTCGGTTCGAAGGTCGTTGACATAGGGATAAATGAGCTCGGCCGCGTCGCCGCCGGAGCCCTCGTATCCGATGTTCGCGAGGATCTCCCCTATCCACTCTGCGTCGAGGTAACGAGGCTGCGAGGCGATGAAGTCCTTCGAGCAGGAGACGTGGCTCCGGATGTCGTAGTGGAACTGGACTCCGACGTACGAGATCTCCCGCACCCAGAAGTCCATCGCGCCGCGGACCGCGTCGAGGACCGCCTCGATCTCGTGCTCCTCGTAGACCGCCCCCGGCGAGTCGGGGAGGATCACTCCGACCGCAATCCGTCCCATGAAGATCTCGGAGGTCTGGTAGTAGCCGGCGCCGTGCGCCCGGCCGTACGCCGCGAGAGGCCCGTCCTTTCCCTCGTGGTTCTTTGCGTGCTCCGGGGGCGAGTAGGGGGGGAGCGCCAGGCTCGGGAGGGCGGGAAGGGCTTCCGCGCCCTCCGGCGGCGGACCGAACGCTCTCTCCCGATTCCAAGAGGAGGCGATCCGGACGAGGCGCGGATCGTCCGCGCACGACCCGAGGTCGGCCGGCTTCCGGAAGAGCGCGCGCACGCGGCGGTCGCCGCGAAGGTCCGTTTCGAGGTTCTTCGGAACGTCGCCGATGAGGATGTCCGGCGGGTACACGTGCGGGAACCGCGCGCCCCTCCCTTCCCACTCATCGAGGAATGCACGAAGCTCCTCGGCCGATTCGACGCGGAGGCGGAGGAGCGCGTCGCCGCTCGACCGCTCCTCGGCCGCCGGCTCGGAGGGCGAGGCGAGCAGGATCGCGGCGACCAAGCACGAGAAAACGCCCCGGGTGACGAACCGGTGGGATGAGGGGGGCGGCGAGAGAACCGACGGACCACCGTTCAAGGGCCAGCCTCCGGTCGAGGGGAGGAAGCGCTGCTCCGAGCAGCTCCAAACCAGCCTGGATCATGCACGCGTTTTCGTCGCGAGGGGGCGGAGCGTGAGCCGAGAGGCCGACTTGCCCCTACGCGCTTCGCGCTCCGGGACTCCCTCGCGGGAGCGTCGTCGGCCGCCTCCGGGGTGTCTCTGCTCGGTCGGACCTTCCGCTCCCGGAAACGCAGTCTCGGCACTACGCCCCAGGAAGCGGCGATGGAAAGAAGGCCTCGCAGGCCACGATCCGCGACCGCAGCAGAAAACGCGTGCACAATCCAGGCTAGCCGATGGAGGGGCGCGCGTCAACGCCCCGCGGCGGCGAAGCGAACCGCGTGTCTCGGGGCGCCCTCCCGCCGGCGACCCTCGGGATCATTGAAGCAGGATGACCTTTCGCGTCTCCCAGACCTCGTCCGCGCGGAGGCGGATGAAGTAGAGACCCGCGGGGAGACGCTTCCCCGAATCGTCCCGTCCGTCCCAAACGACCGGCTCGGAGTAGATCCCCTCGTACGAGTGGACGCTCGGGAACGAACGGACCCGCCGGCCGGCCAGGTTGAAGATGTCGATCTCCGCGCGGACGATCTTGTATCGGCCGTGCGTCCCCTCGGCCTGCCGGGGAGCGAGCTCGCCCCCTGGGGGCGGGTTCGTCGCCGGGTCCGGCTTTCCCGTGTCGGAAACCCGATGGGTCGGATCGCCGCGGGGGATCCGGTAGGTGATCACCGTGCGGTCCCGGAACGGATTCGGGGTGACGCGGGAGAGGTATCTCTCCCGCGCGAGCGGCGCCGGCGAGATGATCGAGGTCTCGTAGTTCCAGGTCATGCCGAGGGCGGACACCTCGAGCCGGTAGCGGGCGATCGACCCCGGCGTGCTGTGTTGGTCGAGGAACGACGTCTCCGCGTTCGGCTCGAGCGGAAACGTCCGCACCAGCGTCTCCATCCCGTTCGGTTCGGTCCGATAGAGGCCGG
>JBDRFQ010000116.1:0-15053 GCA_043818685.1 Candidatus Eiseniibacteriota bacterium | reverse complement strand
CGAAAGGTGGGGACGCCGCTCTCGGCGGAGACGCCCGCCCCCGTGAGAACCGCGATCGACTCCGCTTCGCGAATCCAGCGGGCCGCGGCGTCGGTCGGATCGGACAAGGGGAACGGCTCCTCCGGCCTCCGGCGGGCCGGTCGAATCAGAGGGGAAGGGCGCGGCACGGGGCCGGCCCGGACCGGGCTATCCGCTCCGCGGGCGGCGCGCCGCGGCACAGCTGATCTTCTTCAGGTACTTCTGGTAATCGAAATCGGGGCTCCACTCCGGCGTGTGGCAGCTCCGGCACGTCGCCTCGTCCACGCGCTTCCGCTCGGCGCCGCGCAGGTGCTCCGTCCCCATTCCGTGGCACGCCTCGCACTGGACGTTCCACATGACCGGATCGAGGGCGGTCTTCGAGTGTCCCGTCTTCTCCCCGAAGCCGACCACGTGGCAGTTCCAGCACTCGGGCTTCTCCCAATCCTCGCTCTCGGCGATCGTCTTGAACGCGCTCGCGTGGGCGGTGCGGGACCAGAAGCCCTGGACGTCGGCGTGGCAGAAGCCGCACTTCTCGCCTCCCGTGTAGGCCGAGGCGATCTTCCTCTCCTGGGCCGGCACGGCGCTCTCGTCCTCTTCCTGCTTCTTCTCCTGCGGCTTCCGCGCGACCCGATTGCCGTTCTCATCCAGCTCGAGCTTGGTCCAGAGGATCTCTCTCAAGAACTCGTCGTACGGGCCGTCGCTCTGCTTCAGCTCGAAGGAGCGCCCTTCGCTGTTCAGGATCTTCCCCTTCTGGACGGTGAGGGTAACCTCGCCGAGCCAGCTGCTCCGCGAGCCGGACGCGGCCAACAGGACCCCCTTCTCCTTCTTCGGTTCCTCGAGCTTCCGCCCTTCGTGGCCGACGAGGATCACGTCGTAACCGGGAAGGGAGTCGACCAGCTCCTCCGCCTTGTCCATCCCGGTGTGGGCGATGAGAACGAACACGTCGGCCTTCTTCTTCCGCATCGCGTCCAGAGCCTCGCGGGATCGAGCGACCGGGTTCGCGATCTCGATCCCCTCGCGCTCGACGAGCGTGCGCGGAACGACCGCGGTCCCGCCGATCGTCGCGGTGACGCCGACGTCGAGCCGCCCGACCTTCACGATCCGGTACGGCTCGAACCGGGGCTTTCCGGTCTCCGCATCAAGGATGTTGTTCGAGACCGGTTGGAGGCCGTATGTGTTCAGCTCGACCTCCAGCTCGTCGAGCCCCCAGCTGATCTCCTTGTCGCCGATCGCGAGCGCGTCGTACCCCATCCGCTCGAGAGACTGGAGCGTGAGAGGCGTGTCGTACCCGTAGGAGGGTCTTCTCCGGGCGATGAAGTTTCCCGTGTCGAGGACGAGGACGTCGTTGATCGCGCGCCGCGCTTCGATCTCGCCGGCCCGCCGGGCCAGCCCGCCTTTCCCCTTGGCGTGTCAGCCGCAGGGCTTCAGCTCGCCCTCCGTCTCGGTGGAGAAGAAGATCGTGAACGTCTGCGGGCCCTGCTCGCCGAAGAGGCCGAGCAGAGAGCAGCCGCCCAGGACGAAGACAGAAACCAGGAGCCCGACCGGAACGAGTCTTTTCATGTTCGAGTTGTCCTTCTCCTCAGGGGATCGATTGGGGGACCGAACCTCACTGGGCGTATTAGGTTAGCACACGCCCTCCCCCGTGTCAACACGTCCTCCGAGCCCCCCTCCCCGCTCCGGCGCGCCCCGGGGCCGCGGCGGGAACCGGGCCGGGTCCCGATAGCCCCGAGCGCACGGGGTTCAACCCGGATGATGCACGCGCTTTCGTCGCGAGGGTGCGAAGCGCTAGTAGCCCAGCCTTCTCTCCCCCTTTTCATAGTAGATCTCCGGATGGGCCCGGATGCGCACGTTGAAGTAATACTCCCACTCCCTCCCCGAGTATCGGCCCCGGAAGCTCGCTTCCCAGCAATGGAGGTCGCGCCGGATGCGGAATCCCTGGCTCACCGTCTTCTTCTCCTCGAGATCGTACCGGTTTTCGTAGTCCACGTCCCAACCCGAGGTGAGGCCGAGACCGAGGCTCGCGTTCAGCCACTGCGTGAAGTTCCCCCGCAGGGCCCCCCGTGAGAAGCTGTGGGACAGCTGCAGGTTCCACGGAATGACCGAGGAGCTCCGGGTCCTCCGTCCCTCATCGCGGTAGTCGCCGCGGTACGGCTCCACGACGGGATCCTCGAAGGGGGAACGCCCCTCGTCGGGGAGCGCCGCTCCATCGGTGATTCCCTCCTCCGGGGCCGGGGCGGCGCCGGGGGGAGAACCCGGCCCCAGGCTGCCGTCCAAGCGAATCCCCGACCGCATTGAGAAGGATCGAAACGCCCACCCGTAGGTGTCGTGTGAGACGGACGCCTCGGAGTTGAAGAAGCTCACCGGCTGGAAACGAAGGGACGAGGAGAGGTCCGACCACGGCTTCTCCCCCTTGTCGCGGTCCCGCTCGAAGTCGTACGAGACCGAGTTCGATAGAATGAGGAGCTGGTCGTTCTTCCGCTCCTCCTCCCCGACCAGGTACTTCGTCTGCAGCTTGTTGTCGAGGCTGAGGGAGAGGCTTCGCGCCGAGCGCTGCGAGGGGCCGAACCCCCCGAAGTTGTAGAAGCGGTCCGTCTCGACGCCGTTCTCCATGTAGAAGTGGTTCGGGTTCTTCGGCCGGTACGAGAAGGAGACCCCCGGCGAGACGATGTGGCGGAGGCCGACGAGAGGCCCCACACGCGGGAAGAAGGTGCCGTAGACGTTCGTGTTCACGCTGGTGGAAGCGCTCCACATCCCCCGCCGAGCGCGTCTCTGGCCGAGCTTGTCCCGGTCGTACCACGTCTCGCCCCACCCCGCGCGCGCGCTGTAGCCGAGCCACTCCCCGAACCGCCTGGAGAAGTTCATGCTGAGATCGTGGTCCCAGCCGGCCCGGTCCTCACGCTCGTCCCCCACCCTCTCCCTGGAATTGAGCAGGCGCGAACCGTACTGGTAGTAAATGTCGTTGTACCAACGACGCGCCGGCCTCTCCCCCCGCGGCGATTCGGCGGGCGGGACGAGCTCGCGCCGGTTCAGCGTGAACTGGATCGAGGGGACCGTTTCGTCGATTCGATCGCGGTCGAGCTGCTCGGTGCGGGACACCTGCCCGCTGAACGACATGTCCTTCCAGCGTTTCTTGAGCACGAGATCGGACTTCAGCGTCCGGTCGAGCTCCTGGAGGGTCGTCGACTGCTCCACGCGATAGAGCTTGTCGCTCACGAAGTTCGCGCGCATCGTGAGATCGAGGTTCTCCCCGAGCTCCTGGTTGTGATCCGCCTGGACGCTCCAGCGCCGCCTTCCGCCGACCGAGCTCTGATACGACGACCGCATCGATCCGCTGAGGAGATAGCGCACCCGGTAGCGCCCGTCCAGATAGCCGATCCAGTGCGAGTTCTGGAAGAAGTCCCCCCGGAAGGTGAGGTCCGCGTATTCGTTGACCGCCCAGAAGTAGCCCCCGTTTCGAATGAAGCGCCCCTTGCTCTCCGAGAAGCCGAACTCGATGTTCGGCAGGAGGAAGCCGCTCGAGCGCCCCCCTTTGAGCGGGAAGAGGTAGTACGGCAGGGCGAGGAGCGGGATGTCGGCGATGTGAAGAACGATGGGGCGGACGACCGCCTCGTCGTCCAGGTAGATCTTCATCCGGTCGGCGCGGAAGTAGTAGTGCGGGTTCTCCGCCTCGCAGCTCGTGTACCGCCCCCCCTGGAGAAGGAGCGTTTGGTCGTCGAGCCGGTGGATCTTCGAGCCGTAGCAGATCCCCTGCTCGTACTTGGTGACGCCGTCGTAGATCGTCCCCTGTCCCTCGTCCACGTTGTAGACCATCCGCTCTCCGTCGACGCGCTGATCCCCGTCCTGGAGCACGGGGCTCCCCTGCGCCGTCACGATCGAGCGGTCGATGTCGAACCGGATCCGGTCCGCGTCGAGCTTCATCTCCGCCTTCTCGACGTGCGCGTTGCCCCGCAGGGAGACCCGGTTGCGGACGACGTCGAACGCGACCCGGTCCGCCTGGTATCGGATCCTCTCCTTCTCCTCTTCCTCCTCGGACGTTTCGACGCGGACAGAGAGGTTGTTCCCGGTCGCCCCGCCGGCGACCCGAATCTCCTCGAGCTCCCCCCTCGTCGAAGAGGTACCGTATCGTGTCCCCCTCGGCGTGGTTCTCCTCGCGCGTCCCCCGCCCGTACTCCTCGACCGTTCGGTCGCTCTTCGCCGCCCCGACCGCCTCGACGCTGTGGAGATCCCCGTCCTTGAACCGGAGCATGATCCGGTCCCCCCGCGAGCCCCCCTTCTCGAGGCGGAGCGAGTCCTCGCGAACGCTCCCGAGAGTCGCGTTTCCGATCACGTACACCCGGTCGATCTCGTCTCCCCCCTCGGTGAAGCGGACCGCGATCGAGTCCCCGCGGAGCGTCTCCCCCTCCCGGACCAGGGAAGGATCGCCGGAGAGAAAAACCGCGTTCGAGTCTCCCTCCATCACCGTTCGGGCGGCGGCGGTGCGCACCTCGCCGTACGTCCCGACCGTCGATCCGATCGCGGTGATCCGCTGGATGTCGGGCTCGAGGATGATCGTGTCCCCGCGGAGCGTCCCCGCGGACTCGCCGAGCGAATCGAGCTCCTGGACGACCGGCGAGCGGGTCACCACGATCCGGTCGGAGAAGAAGAGAGCCCGGCGGCCGCTCACGCGATAGGAATCCCGGATCAGCTCCATGAATACCTCGCCGAGGGCGATCCCCTCCTCCTTCTCCCCCCGGATCTCGAGCGTGTCTGCGGAGACGTGGCGGGCGGTGTCCGCGACCGCCACCTCCCCCGAGAGAAAGACCCGGTCCCCTTTCTCGCCCGTCCCGATGAAGAAGACTCCCCGATCGGCGGCGATCGTGCGGTTCCCCTCGACGACGAGGACGCCCGAGGAGAAGGTCAGCGTCTCGTTCTTCAGATCGAGGACCGCCTCGGGCCCGATCGACCAAGCTCCGTCCCGGTAGACGCGCACCGCCCCGTCGAGATGGAGGAGACCCCCCGATTCCCGCCAGGCGCCGCGGTCGCCGGAGGCGAAGATCCCCCGGTTCCGATCGAGGAAGCGGACGTTCCCCGCGACCTCGAGGACGCTCGACTCGCTCCGGAGATCGCGGCCGATCAAACGGTTGCCGGTGATGTAGACGGGCTCCTCGTCCGAGGGCTCGGCGCCCCGGGCAAGAGCAGGGAGGATCAGAAGGAGGAGAAGAAACCGCGGCGCGGGCTTCCCGTTCACCGCCTCTCCGGTTCCCCGGGGTTCGGCTCCGGCGGCCGTGAGGATTCGGGGCGGGGGAAGTAGCGGAGGACCCGCGCGAGCACGTCCTTCAGGTCTTTACGGGAGACGATGAGATCCACCATCCCGTGATCGAGAAGGAACTCGGACCGCTGAAAGCCCTCGGGAAGATCCTGCCCGATCGTCTGTTGGATCACGCGCGGCCCGGCGAACCCGATCAGCGCCCGCGGCTCGGCGATGATGACGTCCCCCTGCATGGCGAAGCTCGCGCTCACGCCCCCCGTTGTCGGGTGCGTGACGATCGAGAGAAACGGGATCGACCGCTCGGCGAGCCTCCCGATGGCAACGCTCGTCTTGGCGAGCTGCATCAGAGAGAGGATCCCTTCCTGCATGCGGGCGCCGCCCGAGCAGGAAACGATGAGAAGCGGGCGCCCGGTGCGGAGCGAGAGATCCGCCGCGCGGACGATCTTCTCGCCCATCACCGAGCCGAGGCTCCCGCCGCCGAACGCAAACTCGAGGACCGCAAAGACGACCGGTATCCCCTCGATGGTCCCCGTTCCGGTGCGGATCGCCTCCTTCAGGCCGGTCTGTTCCTGGTACTTCTTCAGGCGGTCGGGGTACTTCTTCGAGTCCTTGAACCGCAGCGGGTCGAGCGGTTCGAGATCGGTGTCGATCTCCGAGAAGCTCCCTTCGTCGAGGAGGATCCGGACGTAGTCGGAGGATCGAATGCGGAAGTGGAACCCGCACCCGTCGCAGATCCAGAAGTTCCGCTCCAGCTCCTTTCGGTAGAGGATCTCCTGACAGTACTCGCACCGCACCCAGAGCCCGTCCGGGGCGGCCCTCTTCGCCGGGACCTTCAGGCCCCTCTCGCTCTTCTTGAACCAGGCCAACCTATTTCTCCGATGCGTGCCCGAGCTCGCGCAGCATCACGAGCGCGTCCTCGCCGTTTCGATAGTATCCGCGCCGGATCGCCACCTCGCGAAACGCCCGGCTGCGGTAGAGCCCGACCGCGCGCGGATTGGAGGGCCGCACCTCGAGCGTCGCGACCGCGCATCCGCGCCTCATCCCCTCCTCCAGCACGTGATCGAGAAGCCTCTTGCCGAGCCCGCCCCCCTGGTGATCCCTTCGCACCGCCATGTTCGCGATGTGAAACTCGGGCCGCACCACCCACACGATGCCGTAGCAGACGATCTCGCCGTCTTCCTCGCCGACGACCGTGAACGTACCGCGGCGGTTCCGCACCTCCTCGAGAAACACCCAGCGGGGCCACGGGTCCACGAAGAGCTCCCGCTCCAGGACGAGAACCCGCGGCAGGTCCTTCTCCTCCATCGAGCGAAAGGCGATCGCACCCCTCTGCAAAGGACCTACCTCGCGCTCGGCCGGGCCTCGGCCCCCCTCAGGTAGAGCGGTTCGAGATCGTCGATCGGATCGCTCTCGCCGGAGAGGAGGCGCGCCGATCCCCGCGCCGCGACCGAGCCGGCGTCGGGGAAGTTCCGCCGCCCCTCGAGGAACCTCGCGCGGGCGCCGAGCCGCTCCCCGATGAGAGAGCGATAGCGGAGGGCGCCCGTTCCGACGAAGAGAACCTCTCCGGTGCCGACCCGCTCGAGCTCCTCCTCCGGGCGCGCCGTTCGGCCCGCTTCCAACTCCGCCCCCTCCAGGAACACCGTCCCGTGAACCTCCCCCCGCCCCGCGTCCACCCAGACGGCGATCTCGCCCTCCCACGGAAGCGCCCCCTCCGCGAGCAGGGGGGGGAGGGTCACGCCGACCACGCGGCAACCGGTGGCGAGCGAGAGCCCCTTCGCCTCGCCGAGCCCGATGCGAAGCCCGGTGAACGACCCGGGCCCCAAGGAGACCGCGACCCCGCCCACCGCCGCCGGGTCGATGCCGGCGGCGTCCAAGAGCCTCACTGTGAGAAGATGAATGTGTTCGGTCCGCCCCCCCTCCCACAGGTGAAACTCGCCGATCGGTCCCTCCGGACCGGCCAGGGCGACGCCCGCCCAGCGGGACGAGGTCTCGATTCCGAGGACGATCATTCCGCAAGCCCCCTCCGGAAAAGCCGCGGATCGCTCCAGCGGAGCCGGAGGACGCGCTCGTTGATCCCCGCGCCCGCCTCCAGCTCCACCACGAGAGCCTCCGCGGCGAAAAGGGGCTCGAGGGTCTCGCCCCACTCGACGAGGGCAACTCCCTGTCCCATGCGATCTTCGACGCCGAGGTTAGGCCAATCGGAGAGGCCTGTCAACCGATAGAGGTCGATGTGGAAAACCGTCACCCGGCCCCGGTACTCGCGAACGAGAACGAAGCTGGGGCTCCGCACCTCGTCCTCGCACCCGAACGAGCGGCAGACACCGCGGACGAAGACCGTCTTGCCGCTCCCGAGATCCCCGCGCAGAAGAACGAGGTCCCCCGCCCGGAGAACCGCCCCGACCTTCTCCCCGATCCGCATGGTCGCCTCCGGGGAGGAGCTCTCTCTCTCGATCGAGGGCACCATGGCGCCGCTCTTACTTCCGGGGTGTGAGGACCGCGCAGGGGAGGATCATCTCCTCGAGGGAGATCCCCCCGTGCTGGAAGGTGTTCCGGTACTGGCGCTCGTACTCGTGATACCGGGTCGGATAGACGAAGTAGTAGTTCTCCTTCGCGAAGATGTAGTTCTTGCTGAGGGTGCCCCCAGGGAGCCGGTAGTCCTCCGGGTTCTTCACCTTCACCGCGTGGCGTTCATCGCAGCCGAGGTTGTTCCCGTACTTGTACCGGAGGTTCGTCGATGTTTCGCGGTTCCCGTACACCGTCGTCGCCTTCTTCCCCATGATCGAGCCGTGGTCGGACGTGAGCACGACGTGGGCGTCCTGGCTCGAGGCGGCCCGCAGGACCTCGAAGAGCGCCGAGTGCTGGAACCATGACTCCATGACCGAGCGGAACGCCGCCTCGTCCGGGGCGAGCTCCTGGAGGATTTCGGATTCGGAACGGCCGTGGGCGAACATGTCGACGAAGTTGATCACCATCGCGACGAAGGGGATGGAGAAGAACGACGCCATCTGGCGGCGGACGTTGTTCCCCTCCTCGATGTTGAAGATCTTCACGTATCGCAGCTGCTGCCGGAATACGACCTTCTTCCGGGCGAGCTGCGCCTCGAGGAGCTGCCTCTCGTAGCGGTTCTTCCCTCCTTCTTCGGTCGACTGCTCGAGCCACCACTCCGGGTGTTTTTCCGCGAGCTCCTTCGGGAAGAGGCCGGAGAAGATCGCGTTCCGCGCGTAGGGGGTCGCCGACGGAAGAACGGAGTAGTAGTGGTCCGTGCGGATCTCGAAGTAGGGCTCGAGCAGCCTCTCGATCGCCATCCAGTGGTCGAGGCGCATGCAGTCGACCACGATGAGGAAGACCCGCCGCCCCTCGCCGAGAAGCGGGAGAACGTGCCGATCCAGAACGTGCACCGAGAGCGGGGGGCCCTTCTCGCCGTGCGCCCACCCGGCGTACTCGGCCTGCACGTACCGCCCGAAAGCGGCGTTCAGCTCGCGCCGGATGTCCTCATGCGTCTGCCCGAGACCGATCTCGCGGAAGCGCTCGATCTCGATGTCCCACCGCGAGAGCCGCCGGTGGATGTCGATCCACTCCTTCCACCCCGCCCCGTGCGCGAGCGCCCGAAGCTTGTTGAACTCCTGCAGGTAGTCCTCGGCGATCTGGGTTGACTCGATCTTCTCCTTCTCCAGAACGCGCCGGAGCGCGGAGAGGATCTGGACCGGGTTCACCGGCTTGAGAAGGTAGTCGTTGATCCGCTTCCGGATCGCCGTGTTGACGAGCTCCTCCTCCTCGCTCTTGGTGATCATGATGACCGGGACTCCGGGATCGATGGCCTTGATCCCTTCGAGGGTGGAGAGGCCGTCCCGCCCGGGCATCATTTCGTCGAGGAGAACCGCGTCGAAGCGTCGCTCGCCGATGCGGCGGATCGCCTCGTCGCCGGAGCTCACCGTCTCGACCTCGTATCCCCGCTCGGTGAGGAAGATGACGTGGGGCTTGAGGAGATCGATCTCGTCGTCGGCCCAGAGAATGCGGCTCATCGGCTTCTTCCGTTTCGCTTCCAAACAGGCTCCTTCAGGGCGGGCTGGAGCGGGAGCATCGTCCGAGCTACGCGGGGAGCGTGATCGCGATCACCGTCCCCTTGCCCCGCTGGCTCTTCACGATCGCGATCCGGCCGCCGTGGACCTCCTCCACGATCCGCTTCGAGAGGGGAAGCCCGAGACCCCACCCGCGCCGTTTCGTGCTGAAGCCCGGGTAGAACGCCTTCTTCTGCTCGGACGGGCTCATGCCGCGACCGTCGTCGCTGAAGGTGATCTTGATTCCGTTCCCCAGACGGTTATACACGGTTCCGACCCGTACCGTTCCCGTCTTCTCGGCCAGGGCGTCCATCGAGTTGCGGAAGAGGTTCTCGATCACCCACTGGATCAGCTCCTTGTTGACGGCGACGCGGGGGAGCTCGCCGAACTCGGTCTCGACCGCGATGTCCCTGCCGACCCGGTCGAAACGCCTGCGGAGATAGCGGACCGCCTCGTCGATCACCGGGTTGAGATCCTGCGTCTTCAGGCTCGGCGCCGAGCCGATGTTCGAGAACCGGTAGGCGATCTTGTTCAGGCGGTCGACGTCCTCCTCCATCTCGCGGGCGAGCTCCTCGACCTCGCGCCTCGCGAGGCCCCCGCGTTCCCCCTCGGAGGCCGCGGCTCGCTCGCGGAGCAGGGTGAGCCACCCGAGAAGAGAGGAGATCGGCGTCCCGAGCTGGTGGGCGGTCTCTTTCGCCATGCCGATCCAGATGGACCGCTGCTCGCCTTCCTTAATCCCTCGATATCCTAGGTATCCAAGAAGAAGGAAGACCGCCACGAGGACGACCTGAACGTACGGGACGATTCGGAGCCCCCGGAGAACGGTGGGGTCGCCGTAGTGCACCTGACCGACGAGGCTCCCCCCCCGCGGATCGTGGAAAGCGATCGGCTCGTTCTGGGCGTCCATCCTCCGGGCGAGCCGGAGCACCTCCTCGATCGGCCCGGGCGGCGGGTTCGCCGGATCCGCGTCCTTGAAATCGCGATAGGAGACGCCCGCCACGCGGAGCGAGACCCCGTTCACCTCCTCCGGGATCCCATGCCAGGTCCAGGGAACCCCCCGGTGGTCGGTCACGATCACGGGGAACGGAATGTCCTCGATCACCTCGCTGAAGACCCCGGAGATCGCCTGGTCCTGCGTGGCCGGGAGGATCGTGCCGGCGCAGAACTGGGCGAAGACGCGCGAGAGGAGCTGCGTCTCCTGCTCCAACCGCCCGACTAAATGTTGAACGTAAAAGAAAAAGGCCAGAATCAACAGCCCGCTTCCGAGAAACACATACACGCGGAGAACCGTTGAGGTAATCCGCTGCGGCTCGCCCGTTCCTCGCGGCTTCGCCATCTTCGAGCCCCCTGTTCGCCGCCCCTTCGGGCGCCCGCTTCCGGCGCCCGGCGGCCGGCGTCCGCTACGCGATTCGCTCCATGCCGTCCATGTAGGGACGGAGGACCTCCGGAATCTCGATCGTTCCATCCTCCCGCTGGTAGTTTTCCATGAGGGCGATCGTCGTCCTCGGGAGGGCGACGCCCGACCCGTTGAGGGTGTGCACGTGCCGGTTCCCCCCGCCCTCCCGGGGGCGGTACCGGATGCGCATGCGGCGCGCCTGAAAGTCTTCGAAGTTCGAGCAGGAGGAGACCTCGAGCCACCGCTCTTGCCCCGGCGCCCACACCTCGAGGTCGTAGGTGAGCGCGGACGCGAAGGAAAGGTCGCCCGCGGCGAGAATCACGACCCGGTAGGCGAGCCCGAGCCTCTCGAGGACTTCCTCCGCGTCCCCCAGGAGCTCCTCGAGCGCCCGGTAAGAATCGTCCGCCCGCTCGAAGCGGACCAGCTCGACCTTGTCGAACTGGTGGATGCGGTTCAGCCCGCGCGTCTCCTTGCCGGCGCTCCCCGCCTCCCTGCGGAAGCACGCGGTGTAGCCGACGTACTTCAGAGGGAGATCCTCCTCCGGGAGAATCTCCTCGCGGTGGAGGTTCGTCAGAGGGACCTCGGCCGTGGGAATGAGGAAGAGATCGTCCCGCTCCGCCCAGTACATGTCCTCCTCGAGCTTCGGGAGCTGGCCGGTGCCGAACATCGAGGCGCGGTTCACGAGGAAGGGCGCGTAGACCTCGCGGTAGCCGTGCTCCTTGACGTGCAGGTCGATCATGAAGCGGACGAGCGCCCTCTGGAGGAGCGCCCCCGCCCCCCAGTAGACGGCGAAGCCCGCCCCCGACGTCTTCGAGGCGCGGGCAAAATCGAGAATGCCGAGCCGCTCGCCGAGCTCCCAGTGGGTCTTGGCCGGAAAGGAGAAGGTCCGGGGCTCCCCCCGCGTCGCGACGATCCGGTTCGCGCTCTCGTTCCCCTCCGGGACGCTCTCGTGAGGGACGTTCGGGATCCAGACCGCGATCTCGCGGATCTTCTCCTCGACGGCGCGGAGCTCCTCCTCGTGCGACTTGATCTCGTCGGAGGTCCCCCGCATGCGGGCGATCTCGGCGGCCGCGTCTTCCCCGGCCCGCTTTCTCTCGGCGATCTCCTCGCTCACCCGGTTACGGAGGGCGCGGAGATCCTCCGTCTCCTTCACAAGGGAGCGCCACCGCTCGTCGAGGCGGAGCCACTCGTCCACGTCCGCCTTCTCGTTCTTGACGCGGATCGCGCGCCGGACCTCGTCCGGACAGAGCCGAATGGTTGTCGGATCGAGCAAGAAGCACCCCCCTTCCCCGGCAGGCCCTCACCGATCCCATCCCCGATGATCGGTCCGGAGAGAAAGAAGGTGGAGACCCCGCCCGGCCGGGGCGGACGCCCCGGCGAGACCACGCTATCACGCGGCAGGAGGACCGTCAACGCGTGCAGAGTCCAGGCTAGAGAGCCTCGCATAAATAAGTAACGATCGGTCAAAAAGAGAGACCGGACTTTTCCAGGAAGCCCTGGAGAAGGTCCGGGCGTCTACGAACCCGTCGGGTTCCCCGGCGAACCAACTGGAGAATGGGATCGAGGGAGTCCTCGCAGACGTTGGCGAGCTGCGATCCCTTGAGCCAAGACCAGAGACCCTCCACCGGATTGAGCTCCGGCGCATACGCCGGGAGGAACTCCACCTGAAATCGGGAATGCCCCGCGAACCATGCCCGGACAAGAAAGGAGCGGTGGATGTTCAGTCGATCCCAAACGATCACGGCTGGTCCACGAACGTGGCGGGCCAAATGGTTGAGGAAACGCACGACCTCCTCCGATACCACCGGCCCGGAACGGAGGGAGAGGAACACACGTGCCTTCTTCCCCTGCGAGCGATACGCCAGAGCCCCGATCGCGGACATGCGTCGCCAATGTCGAAGCCGGGGACGAAGAACCGGTGTCCTTCCGCGTGGGGCCCAGGTCCGTCGAATCACCGGCGCTTCCGAGAATCCGCTTTCGTCGACGAAGACGATCGTTCCCCCGGGGCCGGCGTTTTTTTTACCCGGGACCACTCGTCTCTCTTCCAGACGAGAATCGCGGCTTCATCCCTCTCCCGGGCCCGTGTCGTCGGCCGTTGAAGCGACCAGCCCATGCCTCGAAGAACTCGCCAGACATGCCCCGGATGATAACGAACCCCGGTCCGGTCCTCGATCAACTCCGCCACCCGGGGAAGAGTCCAGGGGTCCGTCGACCACCCGTACGCTTGCGGCCCGCGCAGGAGCGCGGCCTCCACCTCCTGGAGTTGGGTCGGCGTCAACTTCGGAGGGCGTCCTCGACGGGGAGCCAAGCGCAGTCCTTCGGTTCCCGCCCGCTCCCACGCCCGGTACCAACGCATCGCCGTCGTGCGAGAGACCTCGACCCGACGCGCGACCTCGGCCTGGGAATAGCCCTTCGCATAGAGCTGCCCCGCACGCCGACGCCGCTGACGAAGATCCTCTTGTCCCGCTTTCGAGGTCAATGAAGGAGCCATGCCCCACGAGTAGCACGGCTCCACATCCATGTCAACTATTTGTGCGAGACTCTCTAGCTCATCATGAGGCCGACTATCGCACGGACCCTCCAAGCCGGTTTCACATACTCGAGGAAGGCAAGATCTCCCCACCCGCAGAGGGCGCCGCAGTAGTACTCCACATACACCAGAGCCTGCCCGGACACTACATCGAAACCGACGCGAGACAGAAGGATGCAAGTGTCCAGAGAATCGATACTACTGACGAGGACAACGGCGGAGTCTAGCTCGAATCTCTGCTCAAGTGCCCGCCTCTGATCCGGGACGTTCTTCGCCCTGAAGTCTTCCAGTGTCTCGTCCTCCAGGCCAGGCATAGCCTCCTGGATGTCCCCGAGGGGGTCGGGGAGGCCGGGCCAGAACAGGGAAGTCGTGGAATCGGCGATCACCCAGACGAGTCTATGCTTGCCAAACAGCGAGTCCAGCGCGGCGCCATAGACACGGTAATCTTCCACCCCCAGATCGAGGCCCGTGAGATCCGGAGGCTCGGGCCCTGTCGCACCCGAGTCGCACCCCAGCAACCAAGGTAGAAACAGGGCAATTCCGAGTGCTCGAATCCAGACGCGCATGATGCGCCTCCAGTGGTCTCGAAGAGGTCTCAATGAGCGAAGCGTCGCCACCCACAGGCTACGCAAAGTATCTCCACAAATGTTCTTCGTGTCAACTGTACCCCGACCGCGCAACGGCGGACTCATGAGCAAACAAATCGCAACCGCTGGGCTCCTGTTCCCCACCGAGCGAGCGCGGGGGGAGATGGGACGCGGTGTGGAGCGCTAGCGTTGTCGCTGACAAGGCGCCACGCGTCTCCACAGTCGGGAGCGTGAGCCGGAGCAGGCAGCGGCGCACCGCCCCCACGCGGGGAGGCGGAGGGGGGAGGACCACGGCGTCACGGCGTCCGTTCCACAGGCTGGAGCGGGAGGCGGAGCAGGGGCCCAGCGTGGCGACCACGCGGGCCAGGCGGTGGGGCCTGTCTGGACACCATGCCTTCGACCAGGCCGAAACCAATCGGATCAGCGGCCGACGAGGTTCGTAGGAGACACAGCATACATCTGCCTGCTCGCCCTGAGTCCCGACCGGATTAGCGGATCCTGGAATGGCACTGCGAGGAAGAGTTCCGCGGCTGGGCCAACATTGCCTCCCCGGCATTCCGTACGTATAGTTGATTGTGGTAGCCCACGGATGAAAGCCGGAAGTACCGAGAATCCGTTTGTCGATAAGGGTCAGGATCCCCGCCCGTCCATTGTCCTGCCCTCGGGAGGAAGAGGAAATGAGCAAAGCGGAGAGTGTGGCGTTCTTCTGTTTGTTGGCGCCGGCGGTCTTATTACCTGTGGGGAACTCGGAGGGGGCGGATCCGGGCCGCCCGGCGCGGGCGCCCGACTACAGGCTCCTGCTCCAGGCGAGACAGTGGGTTCCTGAAGAGGGCCTCGATCAATCCCTCGAAACCGTGCCCCGAACGGATGGCCTGGAACACGTCATCGTCCAGTTCCGACACCTCCCGGGAGAGTCCGAGATCCAAGCGCTCAACAAGAACGGCGTTTCGCTTCTCGATTACCTTCCTCACTATGCGCACTTTGCTGCGGTGACGCCGGGGGGGCTCCGGTTTCTTGCCAGCGCCGAAGCCGTTCGCGCCGTTCTCCCGGTCCTTCGCGAGGACAAAGCGTCCTCCCGCCTCCGGAACCGTGGCGCGGACCAGCATGCCCGAAACGAAGACGGCACGGTCCGCCTCACGGTGGTCTTCTTCCGCGATGTGAGCTGGGAGAACGCTCTTTCGATCGGACACCGCTACGGCGCCGTAGCGGAAACAAG
>JBDRFQ010000115.1:0-10490 GCA_043818685.1 Candidatus Eiseniibacteriota bacterium | reverse complement strand
CGGGAAGCTGCCGTCGCTGAGCGGGTTGCGACCATCGGGGACGATCCCGATGCTCGCGCGCCGGATGATCTCTCTCTCCCCGTCGGGGGCCGGACAGGCGTGTCGGATGACCACGCCCGCGAGGCTGAGAGCGCGCGCGATGTGCGAAGCCTCGGGGCAGGCGTCCGGATCCTCCAGAACGTGAAGCCTGACCCCGGGGATCTCCCTCCTCAGCCGGGCCAACGCCCAGAAGAGGGTGTCCAGGGCGCCCTCTCGAACAAGCGAACCCCGGCAGACGAGGTCGTGCGAGGCGCTGCCGCGTGCCGCCGCATCCGAAGCGGACGCGGGGGCATCGAGCCCCGGCGTCGCCGCCGAGACAACGACCTTGGAGGGATCGATCCGCCGCCCGATGAGGGCACGCCGGAACTCCTCGGAGCCGGTGAGGACCCGGTCGGCGCAGCCGATCGAGAAAGCCTCCGCCCCCTCGAGAACCCGCACGAGGCTGGGCCGGACGGCGGCGCCGAACATCGCACGGTGCCGCTCGGGGGAGGGAACGCCGAGATCGAGAAGCACGCGCGTTCCACGGAGACGGTGGAGGAAGCCGCACAGGACGAGAAGATCCGGCGCGCCGTGCGCGTGAAGAAGCCCGTAACGCCGCCGGATCGCGAGGACGCTCGCGGCGGCGAAGGCGAGGAGGAAGAAGGCGAGCTGCCCGAGAGCATCTCGGACAAGGCCTCCCCGGGGGCGGCGGACGGGGAGGCGGATGTAGCGCGCTCCGCGAACAACTTCGACCGCCTTCTCCCCCTTCTCGCGAAGGCAGAGGACGTCGACTACGGCTCCGCTCGCGGCGAGCGCCTCCGCTTCCCACCGAAGGCGCCCGTCGCGCGGACCGCCGGAGAAGGCGACGAAGAGCGCTCTCGAGATCATCTCCCTCTCCCGGGAAAATGGCGACGGTCACCTCTTTCCCCAATTTCCACTTCCCAACGGGCGAAATGGGTGACTGTTGCTGTCTTCTCGGGAGAGATGTTAGGCGAGAGGCTGCCGGAGGGCAATCCCCCGATCGGGAGGAGGGCGTTTCCTCGGGGAACCGCGCGCGGGCGAGGCGTGCCATCCCGTCTTGAACCCCGCGCCCCGATTCCCTATGATGAACGGGATCCGGTGAACCAGAACAGCCACCAGAGGAACGAACCATGCAATTCAAAGAGGTCAAGATCCCCGAGGGCGATCGCATCGAGTACAAGGACGGCAAGTTCATCATCGGAGAGCGCCCGATCATCGGCGTTCTTCGCGGGGACGGGATCGGGCACGACATCACCCCGGTCATGCGGAAGGTCGTCGACACGGCCGTCCGGAAGGCGTACGCGGGGAAGCGGGCGATCTCCTGGTGCCCGCTCTATGCCGGCCTCGAGGGCCTTCATCACTACGGGAGCGAGTTCCCCGACGAGACCGTCGAGGCGATCCGCCATCTCAGAATCGCCATCAAGGGGCCGTTCACGACCCCCATCGGAGAGGAGACGCACGTCTGCCTCCAATGCGCCCACCAGCAGAACCGCCCTGGGAAGTGCGAGAAATGCGAAAAGGACGACGGCGTCACCGCGCGGTTCCGTTCGATCAACGTCCGATTCCGCCAGGCCCTCGACCTCTTCGCCTGCGTCCGGCCGATCCGCTACTTCAAGGGGGTCCCCGCGCCGAACAAGTACGCGGAGAAGGTGAACTTCATCATCTTCCGGGAGAACACCGAGGATGTCTACGCGGGCCACGACTTCGAGTCGGGAAGCGAGACCGCCCGGGCGATCATTTCGCTCATCAAGGAAAAAACCGGCCGGGAGATCCGCGCGGACTCCGGCATCGGCGTCAAGCCGATTTCCGTCTTCGGGACCGAGCGCATCGTGCGGAAGGCCCTGAGGTGGGCCGCGGCTCAGGAGCTTCCCTCCGTGACGCTCGTCCACAAGGGGAACATCATGAAGGTCACCGAGGGCTCCTTCGCGAAGTGGGGATACGCGCTCGCCGCGCGGGAGTTCGGCAAGGTCACGGTCCCGGAGAAGGAGCTCTACGAGAAGCTCGGCGGGAAGATGCCCGCGGGGAAGATCCTCGTCAAGGACCGGATCGCGGACTCGATCTTCCAGCAGATCCAGACCAGGCCGGACGAGTACAGCGTCTTCGCCCTTCCGAACCTGAACGGGGACTATCTCAGCGACGCGGCGATCGCCCTCGTCGGAGGCCTCGGCCTCGGCCCGGGCGCCAACATGTCCGAGGAGATCGCCCTCTTCGAGGCCACGCATGGGACCGCCCCGAAGTACACGGGGATGGACAAGGTGAACCCCGGCTCGATCATCCTCTCGGCCGTCATGATGCTGAACCACATGGGCTGGAACGAGGCGGCCGATTCGATCCTCGGAGGGATGGAGCGGGCGATCCAGGAGGGCCGGGTGACGTACGATCTCGCGCGCCTCATGCAGCGCGAGGGCCGCAAGGACGTCGAGGAGCTCTCCTCCTCCGGGTTTGGAGAGGCGATCATCGAGAGGATGTAGGCCCCGGCGGGGAGCCTCGGGCGCCCGGCGCGGGGCGGATGTCTCGATGGCCGCGCGGGCCCGCCGCGGGGCGCCTTCGGCCCCTCCCCGATCATTCATGGATAAGGGTTGTTGGTTTCAATGATAGGCAAGGTATACCTGATCCCCGCGGACCGGAGCGAATCGGACGAGACGATCGCCGGGAAGATCGAGGCCCTCTGGAAGGAGGCGGGGCTCGGAGCCTGCTTCCGCCCGCACGATCTCGCCGCGCTCAAGCTCCACGTGGGAGAACCGGGGAAAACGACGTTCGTCGCCCCCGCGTTCGCGGCCGCTCTCGTCCGCTGCGTGAGCGCATCGGGGGCGCGGCCCTTTCTCACCGACTCGGCGGTCCTCTACCGGAGCCCGCGGAACAACGGGATCGACCACGCGCGGGTCGCCGCCGATCACGGCTTCACGATCGAGGCGGTCGGCGCCCCCTTCCTTCCGGCGGACGGGATCGACGGGAGCGACGAGGTCGAGCTTCCCGTGAACGGGCGTCATTTCACCGCGGTGTCCATCGCGGCGGCGGCGGCGCGAGCCCGGAGCCTCCTCGTCCTCTCGCACGCCACGGGACACCTCGGAACCGGGTTCGGAGGGGCCCTCAAGAACCTGGGGATGGGGTGCTCGTCGAGAAAGGCGAAGCTCAGGCAGCACTTCGGGCAAGAGCCGCGGATCGACGCCGACCTCTGCACCGGCTGCGGCGACTGCGCCAAGGGGTGCCCGGAGGACGCGATCGAGGTGGAGAAGACGGCGGCGATCGACGCGGAGCGGTGCATCGGGTGCGGGGCTTGCATCGCCCGCTGCCTCGAGGAGGCGGTCCGGTTCGATTGGACGATCTCGGGCGCGGAGCTTCAGGAGAGGATCGTGGAGCACGCCGCGGCGCTCATCCGCGAGAAGCCGGGCCGCATCGCGTACGTGACCTCCGCTCTCTCGATCACGAAGGACTGCGACTGCCTCGACGCGCCGCAGGAACCCCTCTGCGAGGACATCGGAATCCTCGCCTCCCGGGACCCGGTCGCCATCGACGCCGCGGCGCTCCGGCTCATTCGGGAACGGACCGGACGCACCCTCGAGTCGATGTCCTACCCGCACCACGACGGCTGGGCGCAGATTCGCTACGCGGAAGGTCTCGGCCTTGGGCGAAGCGACGCGAAGATCGTGACGCTCGGCGCATAGGAAGAGGCCGCAAGCGTATTCTCCCCCCGGACTTCAGAACTTGAACTCCACCCGAAAGCCTCCGGTCTTTTCCTCGGCGTCCGACCTGTCTCCCATCGCGAGCGCTTCGAAGTCGAGAAGGATGCGCGCGCACGCCCCGACCCGCCGCGCGAGGCCCGTGATGAGCGTCCGCTCCTCCTCGGCGGCATCGTCCGGACGGTTCTCGAAGAAGTCGTAGCGCGCGATCGCGCTCCAGAGCCCCGACCCCGACCGAAGCTCCCCGAAAAGCGAGGCGCCGGAGCGCTCGCACGCCTCCCCGTCCGCGCCCACCGCGTTCCCCCGGAAGTCGCCTTTCCCCGAGTAGAGCTGGCCGGCCAGCACACCCCTCCGGTGTTCCAGCGAGACGTAGAAGAGGTTCATCCTCCAGTCCGGGCCCGCCGCCGTGTTCCCCTTTCCGAGGATGCCGTGGTAGGAGAACCGCAGGCCCGGGAGAACGGACGGGAGGGGCCGCACGGTCAGCCTTCCCTCGATCGTCTTGTTGTTGTTCTTCTCGATCGCGTGGTATCCGCCTCCGTTGTACATCCCCGCCGCGAGGCTCCCATACCGGCCTTCGCGGGCCGCGGTCGCGTGCATCCCGTGCTTCTCCCCCGGCAGGTCCCCGATCTCCGCGAAGAAGGTGAATCCGAAGTCGGCGGAGTTGATGACCCCGGCCCTCTCGAGAAACATCGGACCCTGCACCCTGTACGTGTTCACGTGCTCCTCGAACTCGAGCCACGGACGATGAACGAGGCCGAACTCGACGTGCGGCTCCGAGAGAAACCCGAGGTCGTCGAGCGTCCAGTCCACGAAGCAGTACTTCAGGCGCATCTCGAGATCGCCCTCGCCGTCCCCCTCGCGGTCCACCGAGACATCCGGGGTGATCCTCCCCGTGAGACGCTCCGAGAGCCGGTGACGAATGATGATGTAGCCGCGATCCACGGAGAAGCCGCTGAAGTCTTCTCCCTCCGCCCGGCCCGCGCGAAAGGCGAGGAACCACTGTCCAGAGACCGCCGTCCGCTCGGAGACCGCGGAGGCTCCGGCCGTTGATGTATGAAGCGAATCAGAGGAGGCGCGCGCCTCCGGGGCGAAGATCAGAGAAAGAAGGACGACAACCAATACCGGGATAGGCGACAAGGAGACCTCCTCGGGGCGGCGGCTCTCGGGGCCGGCTCGGTCCGGCCGCCGGGGCCGGTCGGGAACGTCCGATAAGACGCGGCCAGGCCGCGGACGACAGGAGTATAGGAGGCGCCCGGGACCGGACGGGAGGAGAATGGGCCGGAGAAATCTGGGACACGTACCGGTCTCCAGAAGACGTTTGCCTGTCCACGGTTGCGGCTTCGGTGCCCTGGAAATCGGTACGTGACCCCGACGATCGCTAGTCGCCCACCGGGCGCCAGCGCCTGAGGTCGATCGAGTTCAGGACGACCGAAACGGAGGAGAGGGCCATCGCGAGCCCCGCGAGCTCGGGAGGGAGGAGAATCCCCCAGCGCGCGAAGACGCCCGCCGCGAACGGGATCGCGAGCGTGTTGTAGAGCAGGGCCCAGAAGAGGTTCTGCTTGACCTTGCGGAGCGTGGCGCGCCCGAGCTCGACCGCAACCGCGACGTCCGCCGGGTCCGAGCGGACGAGAACGACGTCTCCGGCCTCCTTGGCGACGTCCGTTCCGGCGCCGATTGCGATCCCGACATCCGCCGCCGCGAGAGCCGGCGCGTCGTTGATGCCGTCGCCGACCATCGCGACCGACCGACCGCCCTCCTTCGCCGCGCGCACGATCTCAGCCTTCCGGTCCGGAAGGACCTCGGCATAGACGCGGCCCATTCCGATGTGAGCGGCGATCCCCTCGGCGGTGCGCCGGCGATCGCCCGTCACGAGCGCGGTCGAGATCCCGAGAGACTGAATGTGCGCGATCACGTCCGTCATGCCCGGCTTCGGCTCGTCGCGGAGAGCGAGGATTCCCGCGACGCGATCCCCTTCAACGACCCAGAGCACGGTCTTCCCGTCGTCGGCGAGACGGTCCGCCTCGTCCCGGAAACCCGAACGGTCGATGTTCTGGCTGTCAAGCAAATCCTCGTTCCCGAGAAGGCAGGGGGCGTCCTTCGCAAGGAAGCGGATCCCGCGCCCCGGATGCTCCTCGATCCCCTTCGCGCCTTCGAACGGGACTCCCCTCTCCCTCGCGGCGCGCGCGACCGACCGCGAGAGAGGATGCCCGGAGAGGGACGCCCCCGATGCGGCGAGCGCGAGAACACCCTCGTCGGTTCCGCCCTCCGAGGGCCTGATGTCGGTCACCGCCGGCTCCCCCTCGGTGATCGTTCCTGTCTTGTCGAAGAGAACGGCGCGCACCCTCGCGATCTCCTCCAGAACCGACGCCCTCTTGAAGAGAATCCCGCGCCGGAGCCCGATGCCGGAGCCGACGAGGATCGCCGTCGGCGTGGCGAGCCCGAGAGCGCACGGGCAGGCGACCACGACGACCGCGACCGCTCGCGCCAGCGCGAAAGAGAAGGGCATCCGGAAGACGAGGAGCCAGAGAAGAAACGCGGCGAGGGCGACGGCGACGACCCCGGGCACGAAACGATTCGACACGCGGTCCGCGAAGCGCTGGATCGGCGCGCGATCGAGCTGCGCCTCCTCGACCATGCGGACCATCCGGGCGAGGAACGTTCTCTCCCCCACCTCGGTCGCCCGCGCGAGGAGGCTCCCGTCCTTCAGGATCGTGCCGCCGACGAGCCGGTCCCCCGCCGACCGCCGCACGGGAATCGACTCCCCGGTCACCGCCGCTTCGTCGACCGCCGACTCTCCCTCAATCGCCTCGCCGTCCACCGGGACGCGGTCCCCGGCCCGAACGCGAAAGATGTTTCCTTCCTGAAGGGATGCGGCCGGGATCTCCCGCTCCTCCCCGTCCGAGACGAGGAAAGCGCTCTCCGGCGCGGTCCGGAGGAGGGCGCGCATCGCGTCCCCCGCCTTTCCCTTCGCTCTCGCCTCGAGCATCTTGCCGAAACGAATGAAGAGAATGAGCAGGGCGGACGTGTCGAAGAACGTGTCCGCCCCGGGGAAGAATGAAGGGAGGAGAACGACGAGGGCGCTGTAGCCCCACGCGGCGGTGATCCCGAGGGACACGAGCACGTCCATTCCGGCGTTCCCGCCCCGGAGCGAGTACCAGGCCCCGCGATAGAAGCGAAAGCCCGCCGTGAACTGGAGGATCGTGGCGAGGAAAAGAAGAACGATTCCGGCCGCCGGGACCGGCGCGATCCCTTGATGAATCAATAGAATCGGGGTCGCGAGGAGCGCGGTCCAGAAAAGGCCGAGGCGCTCCTTGTGGAGGCTCGGCTCGTCCTCGTCGCCTCCCGCCGAGGCGTGATAGCCGGACCGCCGCACCGCTTCGAGAAGCTCGGGAACCCCCGCCCGGCCGGTGTCGAAGCGGACGGCGGCGGCGCCCGCGGCGGCGTTCACGACCGCGCTCCTGACCCCCGGGACGGCCCGGAGCGCCTTCTCCACGGTGAAGGCGCAGTTCGCGCAGGTCATCCCGCGAACGGAGAGGCGGACGCGCGTCTCCTTCTCGTCGTCGCCCTGAACCAGAGGCGCGGCCGGGAGGGGCTCCGTTTCCCCGCCGCTCCGCCGTGGGCCCGGCTCTCCGAGCTCCTCGCCGTCCGCCTCGGCCTCGCCCGGGCGGTAGCCCGCCCCCTCGATCGCATCCCGGATCGCCCGCACGGTGGTCTTCGCTTCGTCGTAGAGGACTGTGCCGGCCATCCGCTCGAGGAAGACCGTCGCGTCCGAAACGCCGGGAACCTCCCGCAGCGCTTCCCGCACGCGCTCCGCGCAGTGCCCGCAGGTCATCCCCGCGATCGGAAAGACGATTCTCTTCATGCCGATCCCGCCCACCATGAGGATAGTGCGAATCCCGGGTGAGCGCCCGATTTCGGGAAGGGCCCTACGCGGAAGGCCGGTCCGACCAGTACCCGAAGAGCTCGCTGAAGTACGCGAGCTGCCCCCTCTCGCTCATCTCCGCGATCACGTTGAGCGCTTCCATGTGAAAGCGCGCCCTCTCCGCCTGCGTGAGCGTATCGCCGACCGCCTGGGCCGAGGGCCTTCTCGCCTCCGGGAGCGAATCGAAGACAGGCCGCGTGGCCCCCGCCGAGTAGAGCGCTTCGAACTTCTTCTGATGAGAGGCGCACTTCGTCATCGCGAACTGGATGAGGGCGTCCGCGTCGCACCAGGAAGCGAGCGCGTGCATCGTCCTCCCGCGCGAGTCGGGATCGAGGCCGGCGAGAAACTCCGCGACCTTCGTCACGAGGTCCCTCTTCGCCTCCCGCCCGATCTTCTTCTGGAACGCCGCGGGGGGCCGGCTCCCCCACGGCTCCGCGCGGTCCTCGCCGGCCACGGAGACGAAGAGGGGGCGAAGCTCCGGCAGGGAGTAGAGGGCGGCGAAGAACGACTCGGGGCGCTTCCTCGCCAGCTCGTTGAGGTTCTTCTCGATCATGGTTCCTCCCGGTTTCAGGGTTGTCCGGGTCCGAGCTTCCTCCAAAGGGAAATGCCCGTCAACGCCGATCGCCGCCCGCCCCGGAAGCTCCTCGACACCCCGAGAACCCCGCACGTATCATGGACCGGCGCGCATTGTACGGAGCGCGGCGGCGAACGCGCGAAGGCGATCGGTGATCGGATCGGAAATGAAACGGGACTACGCCAAGCTCGGCATCGGCGGCCTCGCGAGCAAGATTCTCGGGGGCGTCCGCGAAATCCTCCTTGCCCGCTACTTCGGCACCGGGCAGGTCGCCGACGCCTACCGGGCCTCCCTCTCGGTCACGCTCTCCCCGGCCCATCTCGTCACCACGCGCGTGATCCAGACCTGCTTCATCCCCCTCTACGCGCGCTACTCCACCGGCGAGAGAGAGAAGGGGTGGGCGCTCTTCCAGTCCCTTCTTCTCCTCTTCCTCGTTCTCGGAACGGCCCTCGGCGTTCTCCTCTTCCTCTTCGCCGGCCCGATCATCGGAGCGATTCTTCGCGGCTTCGACCCCGACCGGGCCGCCCTCGCCGTTCGCATGCTCCGAATCATGGCGATCGGCGTTCCCTTCTACGTCTACAGCTCCGTTCTCGGGGCGCTCGGTTCGGCGCAGAGGGACTTCGTGATCCCCGCGGTCCGCCCCGGGCTTCAGAACCTCTGCATGCTGATCCTGATCGTCGCCGCGGCTCTCTCGGGAAGGCCCGCCCTCGCCGCGTTCGGTTTTACGGCGGCCTACGCCCTTCTCTCGCTCTACGCGACGGCTCATCTCCTCCGGAGGAACCGCCTGCCGATCCGCCCCTCGCTCGACCGCGGCCTCGTGCGGGAGGTTTGGGCGAGGCTTTGGGAGCTTCTCCGACCGCTTGTTTTCCTCTCGTTCCTCGTCGAGGCTGGCGTTCTCATCGAGCGGGCGGTCGCCTCGCTGCTCGGGCCGGGGCGCGTGGCCGCGGTCGACTACGCGCGCTACGTCACCGAAACCGTCCACTTCCTTCTCGCCGTGCCGATCGGCATCATCGGGCTCTCCGTCTTCGCGAACCTCTCCGAGGAGGAGATGCGGCTGAAGATCGACCGCATCCTCTCGCTTCTCGCGATCGCCATCCTTCCCCTCTCCGCCTTCCTCCTCCTGAACGGAAGGGACGTGCTTGCGGTTCTCTACATGCGCGGCCGCTTCGACGCGACATCTCTCCATCTCACCGAGCGCGCGCTGTGGGGCTTCAGCATCGGGCTCTGGGCGTTCAGCGCGAGCTACTCGCTCCAGCGAATCCTGAACGCCCGCATGCGGAACGCGGTCGTGCTTCGCGCCGAGACGCTCGCGATCGTCGTGAACGCCGCCGTTCTCTTTCTCCTCTACAGGCGCCTCGGCGTCTTCGTGATCGGTCTCGGCGTCACGCTCGGGTCGATCGGATCCCTCCTCGCCTACCTGTCCTACTTGAGGATTTCGCTCCCCCTCACGAAGAAGAGCGTGGCGACCGCCCTCCTCGCGATGCCCCTCTACCTCCTCCTCGCGTGGGCGGGCCTCCGCCTGCTCGGGCGGGGACTCGGCCCTCTCGTTCTCCAGTCCCTGTTCGTCTTTCTCTTCTGGAGCGCGGTCGTTTTCTCCTTCAAGGATCTCCGGCGCCTCGTTCTGGACCAGATCGGAGGCGGAGGACGTTGAAAGGCCGTCTCTGGATCGTCGCGCGCTCGCTGCCGGCCCACGTTGCGGGCGGCATGGAGCGGATCGCCTTCGACACGTGCGCGGGGCTCGCCGCCCGCGGGTGGTCGGTCGATCTGGCGACCACCCATATCGGGAGGGAGAGCGGCCTCCCGCCGGCGGTCCGTGTGCACGCGCTCGGCGCGCCTCCCGGCGTTCACTCGATCCGGTTCCGGCGCGCCCTCGCGCGCTGGGCGGCAGGAAGGGAGAGACCGGACCTCGTCCTCTCGATCAGCTTCGCCGCCGGGCCGGTCGTGAGGACCCTCCCCGGGATCCCCGCGATCTGCCAGATGCACGGGAGCGCTTGGAGGGAGTTCACCGGGAAGATCCGCCGGCTCGACCCGCGGGGCCTCTACCGGCTCTGGCTTCACTTCGATCAGGAGAGGCGAACGCTCCCCCTCTACGACCGGATCGTCGCGGTGGGGCCCGCCGTGCGCGGGTATCTCGGTTCGTTCCCCTACGGATTCCTGAAGGACGCGCGGATCGAGGAGATCCCGAACGGGATCGACGCGGAGTCGTGCGCGCGAGCCGCTTCCATCGATCGAGAGGAAGCGAGGGCGCGCCTCGGGGTCTCCCCCTCGGGGAAGC
>JBDRFQ010000114.1:0-15120 GCA_043818685.1 Candidatus Eiseniibacteriota bacterium | reverse complement strand
CCCTGGGCGGGCGCCCGTGGCCGTCACCCGCGCCGCCATCGGGTGGGAACGGGGCGGGCCGCGGCGGGCGTTCCCTCGCGGTGCGATCGAGGCCACCCGCCCCACAACCCACTTGTCAGGGGGGGGCGGATCGATTACCCTACTCGACGCGGCAGTGCAAGCGAACGAACACGCCCATAGCTCAATTGGATAGAGCGTCTGGCTACGGACCAGAAGGTTGGGGGTTCAAGTCCTCCTGGGCGTAGATCGAAGGGCCCTCCGGCGATCCGGAGGGCCCTTTTTGGCCTGGATTGCGCACGCATCTTCTACTGCGGCCGCGGATCGCGGCCTGCGAGGCCTCCCTTCCTTCGCCGCTTCCTCAGCGTAGCTCCGTGGCTACGCTTCCGGGAGCGGCTCGTCCAGGTCGGCCTCTCGGCGCGCGCTTCGCGTCCTCGCGACGAAGACGCGCGCGCAACCCAGGCTAGACCTGAGCTCTTTGCGTCCCTTTCAAGGTCACGGCCTCGCGCCGTCGGTCTACCTTCCCTTCCGGGCGCCGCCGGCCGCGAGCACCACGTGCGCCGCCGGCTCCAGAACCCGAAACGTGAACGACTCGGTGATGAAGAGGCGGACCCTCTTCGTCTCCTGCCACTCGTACCCGATCGAGAAGTCCTGCCCGAGTGTGAGCGTCCGGTCCCCGCCTCGTGTCGAGGCGAGGATGCCGCCGTCGAGATGCGGGGAGTAGAGGACCGGGCCTCCGATCAGCTCCTCGAGCTGGCGGAGGGGCGGATGGCAGGGGGCATGCCCGGCGAGCGCCCGGTACGGCTTCGGCCCGAGAACGAGGGTATGCGGCCCGACGATCGACGCGTCTTTGAGAAGGAGAAGCGCCCGGGAAACCCCATCGATGATCCCTTTCACATCGAGAGGGACCGGGACCGGCTTGTGGTCGGATCCGGCGAGAAGGCCCTTGATCGATCCGGGGGCGAGTCCGCCGAAGATCGCGCCGTCCTCGAAGGCGATCATCGCGCGCGCCGCCTCCTCGGCCGGCCGGACGTCCGCGTCCTCCGCGCCGCGGCTCGTGTCGTCCATCTCCCAGATGTCGAGATGAAACGAGATCCTCGGCTCGACGAGGGGGAGCACCCGGCGGACCCCGAACACGACCCCCTCGCGCGCCTGCCTCCCCGGAATCTCGATCCGCCCCATTCCGACCGCGGAGAAGTCCCACCCCTTCGGGCCGTCCACGTCGGCGATCCGGCGCCCGCAGAGCCCGGTCCGTAGGACGCGGTCCACCGCGGAGTCGATCGCCTCCCAGGCGGCGTCGGTGAGCGGAGCCAACGAACGCTTGAGAATGTCCATGTCACTTCCCCTCTTTCAGATCGCCGATGGCGAGTGTGCCCGTTGTCTTCGCGCCCGATTCCGCCGCGCGCACCTTCTCCTCGATCTCGGTGAGAGGACCTTCGGTGAAGAGGAAGGTGCGGAGCGCCTCGTCCCAGGCGGGCATGTTGCGGCGGAGCCACTCGAGCATCATGCAGGCGTGCTCGACCTCTTCGTCCCGGTTGTGCGCGAGGCTCGCCTTGAGGTCGGCGTCCCCGGCGAGTGGGACGCGCTGGTGGTACCAGTCGATCGCCTCGATCTCCTCCTTGAGGCTCGTGAGCGCGCGATGGGCGTCGCGCACCGCCTCGGGGAGGGCGTGCCACGGTTCCTGATACTCGCTCATTTCACCTCCGCGGATTGGCGCCCGGCGGGCGGGCGCGTGTCGTTTCGCTGGGGTTGTCGGGAAAGGGTAGCATGGGGGGAGGGGAGGGACAAGGGCTGCAGGCGGGCGAACTACGGAATTAAGGTGCCAGGCACCTAACTAGGCAAAATTCGGTGCCAGGCACCGAATTGTCGGGCACGAGGATTCAGGTACCTTGACAATCTACTCGAGGATCCAGATGTCGTAGGTGCCGCCCCGGTTCGACGCGAACGCGATGCGGTTCCCCCGCGGCGACCAGGCGGGCTCCCGGTCGTCGGCGATGTGGCTCGCGAGGATCTTCTTCCGGCCGCTCGCCGGATCGACCGCCCAGATGTCGTACTGCCCGTTCCGGTTGTCGGCGAAGACGAGATAAGGCCCCTTCGGACAGAACGCCGGGTCGATCTCGCGCGCCATCGGGTCGTTCGCGCCGGGGACAAGCGTGAGGATCGGGCCGGGAGGCTGGACCGTCGAGAGGTCCGACCCGCCCACCTGGTTCGAAACGAACGCGAGAACGTCCCCGTCCGATCGCCAGGTCGCCGACGACTCCACCGTGGCCGCGGCGGTGTACGCCTCCTCCGCTCCCGAGGGCTCCCCGTTCGAGACGAGGACCGCGTAGAGGTTCCAGTTCCCGTCGCGGTTCGAGTGGAACGCGATCCGCGCGCCGTTCGGCGACCAGACCGGGCCCCGGTCCGCCGCGCCGCTCGTCGAGATCCGCGTCTCCGCTCCGCCCCCCGCCGGAACGGTCCAGACGTCCCAGTTCGCCGAGCGGTTCGACGCGAACGCGATCCAGAGCCCGTTCGGCGACCAGTCGGGCGAGATGTCTTCGACCGACGAGGAGGCGAGAAGGGCGGCCGCGCCCCCGGACGCCGAAACCGTGTAGAGGTCCCGGTTCCCGCTCGTCCCCTCGGAGGTGAAGACGATCGTGTTCCCGTCGGGGGAGAAGGCCGGCTCCCTCTCCTGGTCGGCCGCGCTCCCGATCGATCGGAGGGCCCTCTCCGCGAGCGTCGCGCCCACAGAGGCGGAGCCCTTCGCCCCGTCCGTGTCCTCCGCCTCGACGAGAATGTCGATCGCCCCGGCGTCGAAGAGGAAGGCGGGGAAGTAGAGCGAGAAGGGGGACGCGGTGGTGGTCGCGAAGGTCATCCCGTCCGCCTTCAGGCGGATCGCCGCGATCCCCTCCTCGTCGGATGCGATTCCGGTCACGGTGAAGCCGATGCCGGAGAGGGTGTCCCCCGCGCCGGGGGAGTGGATCACGACCGACGGGGGCGTTCCTCCGTTGGTTGGCGATTCGTGCTTCCCGCAGGCGAAGAGGAGGAGGAGGGTGACGAACGCGGCGGCGCCGAGACGCGCGATTCGCTGCGGGCGATCGAATGGCGTCATGCTCGTTCCTCCATTTCCCGGGGCGAATCGGGGCGCCCCCGCACCACCGGCGAGTTGACGCCGCAAGGGCGCCGGTGCTACGTTCCGCCGAGCGGCGCGCCGAGAGCGGGGAGGGCACCCGTGAAATCCCGTTGGATTCTCCCTCTACTCCTTCTTATCGGCCTCGCGATGCGCGTGTATACCCTTCACGGCATCGAGGCGAGCCCGGAGTTCCGCGTCCCCCTCGTCGACAACCGATGGTACCACGACCGGGCGCTCGCTTGGTCGGAAGGAAGGGCGGGGAGCGAGCTCGATGCCTTCCGCGCCCCCCTCTACCCGTTTCTCCTGGGACAGCTCTACCGGGTTTTCGGATCCGGGCCGTATGTCGCGCGGATCTTCCAAATGCTGCTCGGTCTTTGCACGATTCTCCTCGTGCACGCGATCGGGAACCGGGCGTTCGGGCGCCCGGTCGGGCTCGTCGCCGCCGCCCTCCTCCTCCTCTACAGCCCCCTCATCTATTATGAGAACGAGATCCTGACGACGACGCTCTTCGTCTTTCTCGTTCTTACCGGTTTCCTGCTGCTCCTCACGATGGAAGGGAAAGGGGCGCTCCGGGCGCTCGGCTCCGGGGCGGTGTTCGGGCTTGCGGCGGCGACCTACCCGACGGCGCTCGCCCTCTATCCGTTCGTTCTTCTCTGGTGCCTCCGGAGCGGCGGGATACGGTCGGCCGGCCTCATCGTCCCGCTCGCCCTCGGCCTCGCGGGCCCCCCGCTCGCCGCGGCCGCGTGGAACGCGCGGGCGAACGGCGGCTTCGTCCTCGCGACGCAGGGGGGCGTGAACCTTTACATCGGAAACAACCCCGCCGCCGACGGAAGGACCGCGACCGTGCCGGACTGGCGGGACGTCGCCTACGAGACGAAGGAGTACGAGGACAACGTCTCGCTGGCCGCGGTCCGCGTCGCCGAGAGGGAGACCGGCCGCGATTTATCGCCGCGCGAAGTGGATCGCTTCTGGCGGGGGCGCGCGCTCGGGTGGATCGCCTCGAACCCCGGGGATGCCCTCCGCCTCTTCGGGCGGAAGCTCTACTTTCTCGTGAGCAACGAGGAGATCCCGAACAACCGCTTTCTCGCGCCGTATCTCGCCGAGTACGCGCCGCTCACCCTGCGCTTCTCGCTCGGGGCGGGGTTCTTCATCGCGCTCGGGACGGCGGGTCTCTTTCTCGCGGGGTGGCGCGGCGGCGCGCGCTCTCTCTTCGCGCTCTTCCTCCTCGCGCAGGGGGCGGTGCTCGTTCTCTTCTTCGTGTGTGCGCGCTATCGTCTCCCGATGATGCCGTTTCTCATTCTGCCGACCGGGCATCTCGTCGTTCGTCTCGCCCGGGAGGGGCGGCGCTTTCCGATCCGCATCGTTCTCTTCGTGGCGGTTCCTCTTCTTCTTGTGTCGTACTCCGGCGCGTTCGATGTGGACGTTCCGGGCGATCTCTCCTCGCTCCACTTCTCGCGCGGGTACGCGTTCGCCGAGGTCGGAGAGCTCGACCGGGCGGAGGAGATGTACCGGGAGGCGCTCGCCCTCGATCCGGGGGACCCGCGCACCCTGATCAACCTCGGCGCGGTGCTCGCGCGGGCGGGGAAGCCGGACGAGGCGGAGGGCGTGCTCCGGGACGCCCTCTCTCGGGACCCTCGCTACGCCCCGTTCGTCTGGAACAACCTCGCGCTCGCGCGCCTCGGGGCGGGGGATCAGGAGGGGGCGCTTCGCTTCTTCGAGCGGGCGATCGAGGCGGACCCGAACGACGCGGACGTCCACGCGAACGCGGGGAACGTCCTTCTCGGGCTCGGGAGGCACGAGGAGGCGCTCGCGTGCTACGACGAGGCGATGAGGCGGGGGACCGCGCGCGTCCTTCCGGTGCGTCTCGGGAGGGCGCTGGCTTTCTCGGGAATCGGAAGGGGGGAGGAGGCGGTCGCCGAGGCGGAGGCGGTCGCGGAGGCGGCGCCGGGGGTCCCCGAGGCGTGGGCGGTCCTCGCGTCGGTCGCATCCGCCGCGGGGGACGAGAAGAAGGCCGCGGAAGCGAGGGGGCGCTTTCAGACACTCACCGGGCGCCCTCCGGGCCCGTCGGGTCTTCCGTTCGGGCGGTGACGGACCCGCGGTTTCGCGAGGGAGGAGGCGGGACGGGGCCTCCCTCGGGACCCGCTGCGGAAGCGCGGCGCGCTTTCTCGCTTGCACCGCTCGGCCACCCGCCCCAGTGCGGGGGCCTTCGGCCCCGCCATCGAGGGGGCGGGTACCCGGCCTCGTCGGAGCGATCCCTCGGGAGGCCCCGGCTCGCCTCGCCCACGAGGATGAGAAGCGTTGCTCATGTCACGTCCCGATCGAGATCACGAACGCTGGATGCGCCTCGCCCTCCAGGAAGCGGAGGAGGCCGCCCTCGAGGGGGAGGTTCCGGTGGGCGCGGTCGTCGTTCATGAGGAGCGCGTGATCGGCCGCGGCCACAATCGCACCGAAGGCGCGAACGACCCGACCGCCCACGCCGAGATTCTCGCGATCGGAGCGGCTTCCGAGGCGCTCGGCTCGTGGCGGCTCGAAGGCGCGACCCTCTACGTCACGCTCGAGCCGTGCTACATGTGCGCAGGCGCGATCGTCCTTGCGCGCCTGGAACGCGTCGTGTTCGGGGCGACCGACCCGAAGGCGGGCGCGTGCGTCTCTCTCGCCGATGTCGTGAGGGACCCCCGCCTCAACCACCGGGCGGAGGTCGAACACGGCGTCCTCGAAGAGGAATCGCGCGCCCTCCTTGAGGAGTTCTTCCGCAAGAAGCGAGAGAAGAGCAGGGAGAAACCGCCGAGCGACTGACCAGCCTCCCATGAGGGTCGGGGACCGTGGGAACTTCCGAAAAAACAAGATACGTGTCCCCGAATACCGGACGGTCCCTGTCCCCGGCTTTCGAGTTCTCTGCTTCCGCCATTCCGGCCCGCTCTCTGCGGGGTTGGCGAACGGGCCTCCATTTGTCATAATGAGCTTCCGGTTCGATTCACACGTTCCGAGGCGGTCGGCCGATGTCTGTACTCTTCTTTCGAAACTCGGCGGCGGCGCGCTCCCTTTCGGCGGGCATCGCGCTCGCCGGCCTCCTTTCTCTTTCTCTCCCCGTGCCGGTGTTCGCCCAGGAAGAAACGGACGAGCTCTACGCGCAGTGGGAGGAGGTCAGCTCTCTGCGGGCGAGGGGAGAGTTCGACGGCGCCATCGAGATTCTCGGAGCGATCCTCGCCGCCCACCCGGACGACGAGGAGGTCGCGCGGCGCGCGATCTGCCACCTGATCTTCACCCTCTTCAAGAAGAACGACGAGGACGCGGCCCGCGCGCGGGCGAGGGAAGCGCTCGGACGCTTCCCCGATCTCGTGGTGAACACCGCGGAGCTCCCCCCCTGGATGAACGACACCTTCGACGGGCTCAGGCGCGAGATGTTCGGCTCGCTCGCGATCACGAAACCGGAAGGGAGCCTCGTCTTCGTCGATGAGGACTCCGTCGGGACGGCGCCGCTCGTTCTCGAGTACCTTTCGGCCGGCGAGCACGGCCTCCGCGCAGAGAAGGCCGGATACCACGACTACTCGGACGTGATCCGCATCGACCCGAACGGCAAGCACAGCCTTGAGCTCTCCATGGAGCGCCGCAAGGACAAGAGGTGGTGGCTCTACCGGGTCGGGCCCGCCCTCGTGGCGGGCGTTCTCGCGGCGGTGGCGCTCGGCGGGGGTTCGGGCGGCGATGCGGAGCCCGGGCCCCTCCCGGGGCCGCCCGCGCCTCCCGGAGGGTAGTTTGCCACGGGGGCCGCGCACGCCCCCGCCTCGGCGAAAGGAAGGATTTCTTCAGGATCGATATGTCGACACCCGAAGACAACACCTTCCGGCCGATCCCGAACCCGTACATCGTCGGGAACCCGATCGAGGACCCGAGGATGTTCTTCGGGCGCGAGGACGACTTCGATTACCTCCGGAAGAAGGTCACCGGCGGCGAGAAGGGGGGGATGATCGTCCTCTGCGGCTCGCGCCGGAGCGGGAAGACATCGATCCTCTTCCAGATCCGCGGGGGGCGCCTCGGCGAGGGGTTCCTCCCGGTCCTCGTGGACATGCAGTCGATGACCGTGCAGAGCGACGCCGAGTTTCTCGAGAAGCTCCTCCGCGAGATCGGCGCCTCGCTCGGGCGCGCCGGAATCCCGGTCGAGATGGACCCGGAGGTCGGCTCCCGCGGCAACCCCCTCTTCGCCTTTCAGGAGCAGGCGATCCGGGTCAGCGACGCGCTCGACGGGCGGAAGCTGATCCTCCTCTTCGACGAGTACGAGCTCTTCGAGTCGTACGTCGAGAAGGAACGGTTTTCCGTCGACGTCCTCAACGTGCTCGCCAACTGGATGGAGTACAAGGAGGGCGTGTTCATCGTCTTCACCGGCTCGGACAAGCTCGAGGAGAGGGATCCTCGCTACTGGGACCACTTCCTCGGAAAGGCGGTGCACCGGAGGATCAGCTTCCTCAGCCGCTCCGACGCGCTCCGTCTCGTTCACGAGCCGGTGCGGGATCTCGTCTCGTACGAGGAGGGAGTTCCCGAGGAGATCTACCACCTCACCGCGGGCCAGCCGTTCTACACGCAGGTCCTCTGCCAGAACCTCGTCGATCACCTCAACGAGAGCGGGAAGAACCGGGCGACCCTCGAGGATGTTCAGGAGGTGGTCGCCCAGATCATCGACAACCCGCTCCCGCAGATGATCTTCGCCTGGAGCTCGCTCTCCGATCTCGAGAAGCTTTCCCTCTCCATCATCGCCGAGCGAAGCAAAGAGGCGGAGGGGCCGGTCCACCCCGACGAGGTTCACGAGTACGCGGCGCGCGAGAAGATCGGCTTCCGCTTCGACCCGGGAAAGCTCAGGGAGACGGCGGAGAGGCTCTTCTACCAGGACCTGCTCGACAAGGAGGCGGAGGGAGAGGGCTTCATCTTCAAGATGGATCTCTGGCGGCGCTGGGTGGTTCGGATGCACTCGATCTGGCAGGTGATCGACGAGATCCGGAGCGAGGAGCGCGAGCCGGAAGAGGGGATCTTCCCGGTTCGGTCGAGGCTCCGCAGGGCGCTCGTGTTCGCCGCGCCCGCCGCCGCCGCGGTGCTCCTCATCGCCGTCTACGCGCTCTTCATTCAAGAGAAGACCGCTCCCGCGCGGATGGCCGCCGCCCCGGTCGACTCGACGTCGATCTCCGTGGAGACGGAGCCGGCCGGGGCGAGGGTGTTCCTCGACAACCTCCTCGTCGGCACCTCGCCGGTCCGGGCGACGGTCCCTGCGAAGCGCTCGCACCTGATGGTCGCGCACGCGGGGTATCGGGACTTCAACGACACGCTCGATCTCGTGAAGGACGAGCCGGCGGAGAGGCGGATCTCGCTCGAGGAGATCGTCGGGGATCTCCGGATCACCTCGGAGCCGGCGGGCGCCGCGATCGCGATGGACGGCGAGGCGACCGGGCTCGCGACCCCCGCCGTGATCGCCGCGCTCTCCTCGAACACGCCGCACAAGGTGCGGCTCACGCTCTCCGGCTTCAACGACGCCTCCTACCAGGGGGTGGAGGTGTTCGGGGACTCGATGGCGCTCCTTCATCACGACTTCGCGAGGATCACGCACCCGCTCACCGTTCTCTCCGAGCCGCCGGGGGCGGACGCGTATCTGGACGGGAGGCATCTCGGAGAAACGCCGCAGAGCCTCACCGCCGTCGATGAGGGGCCGCACGAGCTCGAGCTTCGTCTCTACGGGTACGAGACGCTCCGCCGAACGGTCGAGGCGCCGGCGCCGAACAACCAGATCGCCCTTGTCCTAGCGAAGCTCCCGCCCGGCGAGGTGACCTTCGAGATCCACCCGTACGCGGAGCTCTGGATCGACGGCGAAATGAAGGAGAAGGACGCGGTTCACTTTCAAACGAAGCTCGACCCGGGCGTTCACGTCATCGAGCTCAGGCACCCGCACTACGGCACGACCACCGACCGGATCGAAGTGAAGTCGGAGGAGAAGATCACCAAACAGTACCACCTGGACAAGAGGGGCGAAGGATGATTGGGGCGGTCATCGGCGCGAAGTACAAGGTCGAGAAGAAGATCGGGGAAGGCGGCTTCGCGGTCGTCTACCGGGCGACGGACGTGAAGCTGAAGAGGCCGGTTGCGATCAAGGTCCTCACCGCCGGCGGCGAGGGGGAACGGTTCAAGGAGGGGTTTCTCCGCGAGTCGGAGGCGCTCGCGACGCTGAACCATCCGAACATCCTCACCGTGTTCGACTGCGGGGATCACGAGGGGCGCCCGTACCTCGTGATGGAGCTGGTGAACGGCCCCTCGCTGGACAGCCTGGTTTCGAAGACCTCGCTAAGCCTCTCCCAGGTCTTCTCGCTCGGCCAGCAGATCTGCAGCGCGATGGCCTACGCGCACGAGCAAGGAATCGTGCATCGGGACCTCACGCTCAAGAACATCATGCTGGAGGAGGAGAGCGAGGAGCGGGCGCGGGTCAAGATCCTCGACTTCGGGCTCGTGAAGCTTCTCGGCTCCGGAATGCAGACCACCGGAAACGCCATGATGGGAACCCCTTTCTACATGGCGCCCGAGCAGGTGATGGGGAAGACGGTGGACGAACGGGTGGACATCTGGGCGTTCGGCGTCGGCCTCTTTCGGATGCTGACCGGGCGCTTCCCGTTCGAGGCGGAGCACCCCGCGGCGGTCATGTACCTCATCACGAACGGAGAGGTCGAGTTCGGGGAGGGAACGAGCGAGGAGTTCCAGAGGACCATCCTCCACTGTCTCGAGAAGGACCCGAGGAGCCGCCCGCGGAGCTTCGGCGAGGTCGCCCGCGAGCTCGGGGAGATCCAGAACACGCTCACCTCCGCCACGAGCGCCACGACGACCACGCTCTCGAAGGTGAGCGCGTTCCGGACGCGGGGGAGCCGGCGGAACCCGTACCTGAACCGCGTGATGATCAAGAACCCGGCCGATTTCGTCGGGCGAGAGAGGGAGGTCCGGAAGATCTACTCGCGGCTCGACGCGCCCCAGCCGCAGTCGATCTCGGTGGTCGGGGACCGGCGGATCGGCAAGTCCTCGCTTCTCAACTTCATCTACAACAAGAAGAACCGCAAGCGCCACATGGAGAACCACGCGAGCTCGATCTTCGTCTTTCTCGACTTCCAGAACATCGTGAGCCTCGACGTTCCGCGGTTCATCGACTTCCTCTTTAACGTTTTCAGCTTCGAGATGGACGACGGGAGCCAGTACACGAAGCGCCCGAAGACGCTCGACGAGCTGAAGGCGGTCGTTCAGGAGCTCCACGAGAAGGGGAAGCGAATCATCGTCCTGATGGACGAATTCGAGATCATCACGAAGAACGAGAACTTCGAGGAGGACTTCTTCTCGTTCCTCCGTTCGCTGGCGAACAGCTACCGGATGGCCTATGTCACCTCTTCCGCCGATGAGCTGCAGCACATGTGCCACAACGAGGACATCTCCGATTCCCCATTCTTCAACATCTTCTCGAACCTCCCGCTTCTCCCGTTCGGCCGGAAGGAGGCGGTCGAGCTGATCACGGTCCCGTCGCGGACGGAGGGGGTCCCGCTGGAGGCGCACGAGGAGAAGATCCTCGAGCTTTCGGGGCACTTCCCGTTCCATCTCCAGATCGCCTGCTCGGCGGCGTTCGAGCATCTCGTGGAGAACCCGGAGGGGGAGCCGGACTGGGCGGAGATCGGGAGGACTTTTCGCGACGAGGTCACTCCCCACTACAGCTTCGTGTGGGAGCGGATGGAGGAGGCGGAGAGGCAGAACCTCGTGCGCGTCGCGTCGGGCAGAACGGTCGAGAGGCAATACGCGTTCGTCAACGAGGGGCTCGAGCGGCGCGGCTATCTCGTTAAGGAGGAGTCCGGCTTCCGTCTCTTCTCGAAGCCGTTCGACGAGTACGTCCGGCAGCAGGGCGGGGGGGACGCGGGGAAGGGCTCCGTTCTCTCGTCGCTCTTCGGGCGGTTCCGCGGGAAGAAGGGGAGGGGCTAGCCTGGATCATGCACGCGTTTCCTGCTGCGGCTGCGGGTCGCGGCCTGCGAGGCCTCCCTTCCGTCGCCCCTTCCTCAGCGGAGCTCCGGGGCTACGCTTCCGGGAGCGGCTCGTCCAGGTCGGCCTCTCGGCTCGCGCTCCGCACCCTCGCGACGAAAACGCATGCACAACCCAGGCTAGCTTGCCGACGACGGGGCCGGGCGACCTCCGCGCGTGCTCCTCGGTTCCGGGGCGGGGCCGCACCTTCCGGGCCGCTCGGGTCGCCGCCCTTGTCCTCCTATCGGCGGGGGCGATCCCCGGCGGGCCGGCGCGGGCTCAGACGGTCCCCTATCCTCCCGAGCCGGATTGGAGCTCGGGCCCTGCCGAGAACACCTACTGCGGCACGTTCGGCGACATCGACCTCGACGGGGACCTCGATCTCGTCTGCGGAAACTACGAAGAGGGGAACACCGTTTACATCAATCATCAAGGAGCGCTCGGCATGCTCCCCTCGTGGACCTCCCTCCCGGCGAGGAAGACCACGAGCCTCTCTCTCGGGGACGTGGACGGAGACGGCGATCTCGACCTCGCCTGCGGCAACTGGCAGCAGCCGAACGCGCTCTACCGGAACGACGGAGGCGTCTTCACGCGGAGCCCGGTCTGGTTCGCCCAGGAGGGGCGGAACACGTACGAGGTCGCGCCCGGCGACATGGACCGGGACGGCGATCTCGATTTCGTCTCGGGCAACTTCGGCCAGGCGTGCACGATTCACCGGAACGACGGCGGGGCGTTCACGATGGAGCCGGTCTGGGCGAGCGCGATCGTCTCGAACACGACGTGCATCGCCCTCGGCGACGTGGACAACGACGGGAATCTCGACCTCGTCTCCGGCAACTTCGGCGAGGCGAACACGCTCTTTCTCGGCGCCGGCGACACGCTCTCCACGACTCCCGCCTGGTCGTCCGACTCCACGAAGAGCACCTGGACGATCAGCCTTGGAGACGTGAACGGGGACGGGTGGATCGACCTCCTCTGCGGGAACACCGGCGACCTCACCTCCTCGCAGAGGAACACTTTGTACCTGAACGACGGGGGGGGATCTTCGAGACCTACCCGGCGTGGCTCTCCGCGGAGACGCGGAGTTCGAACGGGAGCGCGCTCGGCGATGTGGACAACGACGGCGATCTCGACGCGGTCTACGGGAACGTCGACCAGCCGAACATGGTCTATCTGAACACGGGGGGCGTTCTGTCGGCGTCGGCGAGCTGGTCTTCGAACACCGCCGGACGGACCTACGGGGTCGCGCTCGGGGACGTGGACGGGGACGGCGATCTCGACCTCGCCTTCGTGAACTCGGGCGACCTCGGGGCCCCGGGCGAGAGCAACGAGCTCTTCCTGAACCGGTCGGACCCTCTGTCGAAGACGCTTTCGTGGAGCTCCCTCCCCGCGCGGACGAGCCGCGCCGTCGCCGGGGGGGACGCGGACGGCGACGGCGACCCGGACGTCGTCTTCGGGAACGACGGCGAGGCGAGCGCCCTCTATCGGAACGACGAAGGTGTTCTCGGCGGCGAGCCGGCCTGGTCTTCCAGCGAGACGAGCCGGACGTACGGCGTCGCGCTCGGCGACGTGGACGGGGACGGGCTTCCGGATTTGGCGTGCGGCAGCCTCGACGAGCCGAGCGCGCTCTTCCTCGGCGACGGAGACGGGTTCGCCGACTCGACCGCCTGGGAGTCCGAGACGGCGGCCCCGACTTGGAGCGTCGCGCTCGGCGACGTGGACGGCGACGGCGATCTCGACCTCGCGTGCGGCAACCTCGGCGAGAGCAACACCCTCTTTCGGAACGACGGGGGCGTCCTTTCGAGGGCGCCGGCTTGGCTCTCCTCCGACACGCAGTCGACAAGGAGCGTGGCGCTCGCGGACGTGGACGGAGACGGGGACCTCGACCTCGCCTGCGGGAACGGCGGGCTCGGCGGAGAGAAGAACGCCCTCTATCGGAACGACGGCGGATCGCTCACCGAGGCGCCGGTCTGGCTCTCCGGGCCGGCGAACCGGACCTGGGGGATCGCGTTCGGCGATGTCGACGGGGACGGCGACCCGGACCTCGCCTCCGCGAACTCCGACCAGAACAACACGCTGTATCTGAACGAAAGCGGCGCGCTCTCGACGAGCCCGGCGTGGACCTCGGTTCCGGCCGGCCCGACCCGGTCGATCGCGTTCGGCGACGTGGACGGCGACGGTGATCTCGACATCGTGTGCGGCAACTACAACCAGGGGACGGCGGTCTATCTGAACGACCGGGGGACGGTCGCGACGACGCCCGCCTGGTCGTCGCCGGCCTCGACGACCGGGGGGATCGCTCTCGCGGACATCGATGGGGACGGCGATCTCGACCTCGTCTCCGCGAACTACGCGAGGAGCAACACGCTTCACCCCGGCGCGCGGAACCCCGTTCTCCGCGGCGACCTCGAGAGCCCGAGCGGTCACCTCCCGAACAACGACGCCTTCCTGACGCGCGCGAGCGCGGAGCGGACGGGGGAGAACCTCTACCGGATCACGCTGGAGGCGGCGGATGTCGAGTCGGATCCGGTCCTGCTCCTCGCGGAGTACCGCTACCTCGGCTCGTGGGCCTCATACCCGCTCCAGATCGGCGCGGGGCCGGGCGCGATCGGACCGCTCGCCACCTCGCCCGCGGGCGTCGTTCACGAGTTCGACTGGGATGTCCAGCGCCTCCCGTTCGACGACCGGGCGATCCTCCTCCGCTTCCGAACGATCGAGAACCCCCGAACGGTGCCCCTCGTTCGGCGCGTCCCCTCCTTCGATCTCGACATCGGGCCGGTCCTCCCGACGCGCGCCAAGCTCGCGGCCTCCTCGCGCGCGCTCGTCTTCCCGACAGTGACCACCGGGGACACGGTCTCCACGGGCTTCTCGATCGCGAACGTCGGGAACGCGGCGCTCCTGGTGAGCGGCGCGACGCTCCCCTCTTCCGAGATGCGGCTCGTTCCGGCGCCTCCCTACGCGCTCGGCGAGGGGGAGTCGCTTGACGTTGCGGTCTTCCTCGAACCGGTGGCGGACCTTCTCGCGTCGGGAGCGCTCCTTCTCGCGAGCAACGATCCGGTGACGCCGGTGGAGAGCATCGCCGTGGCCGCCGACATCCGCCCGCTTGCCGTCACGAGCCGCCTTCTCACGCCGGGGATCGTGTCGGAGGTCCGCCTGGGGGAAGCGCTCACCGTGATCGTGACGCCCGCCCCCGAGGTTCGGGTGGAGGAGGGCACGCTCCACTACACGATTCCCGGTGCCGGAGGCGGGTCCTTCTCCATCCCGCTCAGCCCGTCGCAGCTCGACTTCATCGCGGTGATACCGGGCCAGCACGTGACCGAAGCGGGGCTTTCCTATTATGTCGAGGTGAAGAACCTCCCCGTCGTCGCCACCGACCCGCCCGGCGCCCCCGCCGACTCGGTCATCACGGTGCTCGCCGAGGCGCCCGACTCGCTCTCCTCGACGTCGCTCCCGAACTCGGGAGAGGGGTATCTCGAGGGGAGGGAGATCCGGGTCCTCCTGAACCTCCAGGCGGGCGCGGTCTTCGAGAGCGGAACGCTTCATGTGCGAAGGGGCGGAGAGCGTACCTACCGCTCGATCGACGTGGACGCGGGGGCGCCCTTCCCCGCCGCGACCGTGCCGGAGAGCCTGGTCGGGGCGGCCGGCCTCGAGTACTGGCTCGAGGTGAACACGCTCTCGAAGACGCTGACCGACCCGAGGATCGATCCGGCCCGCCTTCCCCATCCTCTCACGGTCACGGTGCAGAACCTCGCGGAGGACTCGACCTCGGCGGGCTCCCGCTACCGGATGGTCTCGGTCCCCCTCGCGTTCAGCCTCGACTTCACCGGAACGCTGGAGGCGCTCCTCTCCGACCAGCAGGAGTTCGGCCCGTACGATCCGGTGCAGTGGAGGGCGTTCCGCTACGTTCCCGACTCGCTCTTCTACGCCGAGCTCTCCGACGAATGGGCGGCCGGCCTCTTCCGCCCGGAGCCGGGGAGGGCGTTCTGGCTCATCTC
>JBDRFQ010000113.1:0-2257 GCA_043818685.1 Candidatus Eiseniibacteriota bacterium | reverse complement strand
ATCCATCCCTCGCTCCTCAGATTCGCAGCGACGGAAAAAGGCTGCTCGACAAGAGCAGCCTTGGATAGTCGTCAGTGCGCGAGGACATTCCAGAAAGTCTGGCTCAGCCGGAGCCCGGATTCCATCTGCACCCTCGCGCTCCTCGATTTCAGAACCCCCGTGAACGCGTTGTAGAGCGACCAGGCGGTCCTCGGTGCGAACTCCTCGTGCTTCGGGCGCTCCCACGCCTCCATCACCTTCGGAAGGTGTGAGGCCGGGAGCACGTTCATCCGGATGGCCTGGACCATGAGGTGATCGGCGGTCTCAGGCGAGAGGTCCCGTGCCTTCATCGCGGCGATCTCCTCGTGGATCCGGCTCTGCATGGAGGAGACCTTCGAGAGCATCCGGTAGATGAGGTCTGGGAGGTCCCGGAAGACGTTCGGCGTGTGCTTCCGGCGCATCGTGACCTCTCCGGAGAAGGCGAGGTTGTCGCAGCAGAAGACGTGGCTTCCGGCCACGAGCCCGACCGAGAGCGAGTGGTCGTAGGAGTTTCGAAGGCCGATCGCGAGCGCGTAGTCCTTCCGGCCGTTGCCGCAGGTGAAGACCCCGAACATCTGACGCCCCTCGCGTGCGAGCGCGAAGCGCTCTTGGGTGATCCGGAGGCCGAACCGGGGAACGTGAAGCTCCACCTCCTCGACGAACCGGGCGTACGGGACCGGGCAGTACGACGCGGTCTCTTCCGGGACGGGGACGGAGGCGAGGTCCGCTTTCCGCGCTTCCCAGCCCCCACGGTGAAGAACGAGCAATCCGAGCATGACAGATCCTCCTTTCGGGGGAGAAGAGGAGGCCTCCGAGACGATCCCGGAGGCCGGTGTGAAGGAACGATTCAGAGAGCGCCCCGCTCCCGGAGGCTCTCGAACTTGCCGTTGCCCCCGAGAATCACGTGATCGAGCACGTCGATCCCGCGCACCCGGCCGGCTTCCGCGATCCGCTCCGTGATCTCGAGATCCTCGGCGGACGGCGTCGGATCACCCGACGGATGGTTGTGGACGAGGATGATCGAGGCGGCGGAGTGCCGCACCGCGGCTTTGAAGATCTCCCTCGGGTGAGCGAGCGAAGCGGTCAAGGTCCCGACGCTCACGGTGACAGCGCGGGTCACGCGGTTCTTGGCATCCAGGAGGAGCGCGGTGAAGATCTCGCGGTCCTTGGGGAGCTTCCCCTCCCGCATGACGGCATAGACGGCCTTCGGCTCGTTGATGACGACCCGGCCCTTCGGCTTCCATTCGAACTGCATGCACTACCTCCTTGGGCGCTGGAGGAAGAAAGGAAGGGGCTCCCGACGGGTTCCGCCGGAAGCCCCATGCGAAAAGGACGGATTCCTCGCTAGCCGCGCCAGGACTGGCAGTGCGCGTAGTACTCGCACTCGCCGCACATCCAGGAAGGGCACGGGAAGAAAGGGCCGGAGGCCATGGCCTGGGCGGCGGCGGCGAGGAGCCGGGCCGTCCACGCGAGGTCCGAAGGAGTGCGAGAGGTCTCGTAGCGTTCGATCCTCGGCTTCTTCGTCTTGAGGAGCAGATCGATGCGAAGCCTCGGAATCCTCCCGAGGGTGAGGAAGAAGGCGAGGGCGTACGTGGAGAGCTGGAGGTGGCGTTCGAGGTCCTGAGGGCCGAGCAAGCGCGCTCCCGTCTTCGTCTCGACGAGCGTTCCGTCCTCCACGAGATCGACGATCCCTTGCAGGCGGACCGAGAGGTCCTCGCCCGTTTCGGGATCGGCGAGATCCACGAGGAAGGACTCCTCGACCGCCCGAGGCGAATCGGCACCCGACGTCCCCTGGACGTAGAGAGCGAGGAGCTCGCGCCCCTTCTCGTCGAGGGATTCCTGCGAGTCGCCGCCCGCGAAGACGAGGGGGACGAGATTCTGGGCCTGCCAGTCGGCATCGAAGATCGCGACGACCTCGGAGGCGTCGGGCGTGACGCCCTCCATGCGGTTCTTGTGGAACCACGCGATCGCTGCGTGGAGGCTCGTTCCGAAGGCGAGCGGCGCCTTCCGGAACGGAAGAGGGATCTGGTCCACGTACCGGAAGCGGTACTTGAGGGGACAGAGGAGGAAGGTCTGCACTTGGCTCACGCTGATCGCCGTCATGCTAGCGCCCCTCACCGGCTTCGGCGAGGAGCCGGTCGATCATGTCGTGAGCCTCGGCCTTGGAGATCTGCGTGAGCGCCTGGACTCCGAAGAGTTCCTTGAGCTTCTCGTGGAGCTCGTCGCCCCGGAAGCCGCG
>JBDRFQ010000112.1:0-5410 GCA_043818685.1 Candidatus Eiseniibacteriota bacterium | reverse complement strand
CCCCCCTCTTTTCCTCCATTTCGCTCTCCTCTTCCCCCACGAAAAGAAGGTCCCGAGGTGGCTCTTCCTGCTCCGCCCCCTCCGGCGGGGAGCGCGCATGCTCATCCGCTTCCCCCTCTACGCGGTCAGCGTGCTCCTGTTCCTGGTGACCACGCTCCTCAGCCTCCGGATCTTCACGACCGGGCGCTCGGACCCGGCGATTCTCTCGCTCTTCCAGTTCTTCGCCGCGATCTACCTCTTTCTCTGCTTCGTCGCCGGCGTGGCCGCCTTCATTCACAGCTACGCGCACACCGAGGACCCGCGGATGAGGAAGAAGCTCAGCGGGGTCCTCCTCGGAACGACCGCGGCTCTCCTCCCGATCGGCGTCTACAGCGTGCTCCGCCAGGTGAACACCGGCGTGGGGGCCCACTGGGCACCGATTCTCATGCTCCTGCTCGTCCTCCTCCCTCTCAGCTTCGGGCATGCGATCGTCCGGTACCGTTTGCTTGATTTCGAGTTTATTCTTAAGCGAAGTATTCTCTACGGGCTCCTCACCGCCTTTCTCGCCACGGTCTATCTCGTTCTCGTCGACCTGGTGAGCCGCGTCCTCCGAAGCGCGTTCGGAGAAAGCGACATTCTCGCCACCCTTCTCTCGCTCTTCTTCATCGCCCTGCTCTTCTCCCCCGTGAGGGAGGCGATCCAGGGATGGGTGGACCGGACGTTTTACCGGGAGAAGTACGAGCACCGCAAGACCCTCCACGAGTTCAGCGCGGCGCTCACGACGATTCTCGACCGGGAGACGCTCCTCCGGCTCCTCGTCGACCGGATCTCCGAGTCGCTTCACATTCCCACGGTCGCCGTTTTCCTTCGCGATCCGAGGGCTGAGGGGCTCGTCCTCCGGGCGAGCACCGGCGCGGGGGCGCTCCCCGCCGGCAAGGCGCTCTTCGCCGGCACGGAAGGGACGGGCTGGCCCGCGTTTCTGCGAGAGCAGGCGGGCGTCCTTCCGGTCGAGCGGTTCGCCGCGCGGGGATCGGGATGGCTCACGGAATCCGAGCGCGCGCGGCTCAGAGAGCTCGACGCGGCGCTCCTCCTCCCCCTGGTCTCCGGCGAGGAGACGGTGGGGGTCATCTCCCTCGGCCGGAAACGCTCGGGAGAGCTCTACTCGCACGAGGACCGCCAGCTCCTCAAGACCCTCGCGAACCACGCCGCCCTCGCGATCGAGAACTCCGAGCTTCACCACGACATGATCGAGAAGGAAAGGATGAAGAGGGAGCTCCGGCTCGCCCGCGAGATTCAGCTCGGCTTCCTTCCGCGCCGGCCGCCCGAGCTGCCGGAGGTGAGCATCGGAGCGACGAACATGCCCTGCAGGGAGATCGGAGGCGACTACTACGACTTCCTCATCACGCGCCCGCGCGGCCTCGGCATCGCGGTCGCCGACGCGACGGGCCACGGGGTGCCGGCCGCCCTCCTCATGGCCAACCTCCAGGCGACGTTCCGGGTCGAGGCGCTCACGCACACCTCGCCCGCGGAGGTCCTCAGCCGGGTGAACGCCTTCGCCGCCCGCCAGAGCCAGGAGGCCCACTACGTCACCTGCTTCTACGGCCTCATCGACCTGGGGAGCGGGCTCCTTCGCTACGCGAACGCCGGACACAATCCCCCTCTTCTCGTCGGGGCCGACGGAAGCTGCCGGCGCCTCGAGGAGTCGGAGCTTCTTCTCGGCGTCGACGAGGGGGTCCTCTACCGGGAGCATGCGGTGAACCTCTCCCCCGGCGACCTGATCGTCCTCTACACGGACGGCGTAACGGACGAGCCGAACCGAAACGACGAGAGCTTCGGCGTGGAGCGGTTCGAGAAGTGCGTCGTCGCCAACCGCGGGCTCCCCTCCACCGACCTTTGCGATCTCCTCCTTCGAAACGTCATGGAGTTCATGGGAAACGAACCGAGCGACGACATCACCCTGGTCGCCGTCCGCTACCTCTGATCTCGAGCGCGGAGGACGCCGCTCCGAGCCGCTGCGGGGGCGGGCCGCGAAGCCTCGGCCTCTTCCCGCCTGAGGGGTCGCCGAGCGCGAGGCCTTCCATTCGCCGGCCCGTCGACCCACAGGCCCGAGACCCGCAGGACTCCGACCCGCCGAGACCGGTTCCCCCCTTCTGAGCCGCGGCGAGCTTGCCTGCCTTCCCGCGCCTCCGCCATCCAAAAACGGGCCGTTCGGTCAGAAATCGAGCACCCCGCCCCTTCCTCGCGCCCCACCCCGATCGCCGCAGCTTCCTCTTGATCAACCGGTTAGCCGAAATCCCGCGAATTGGCACCCATCATGCGGTTTCTCTCCAAGGCAAGGCAAAGAGGGCTCACGAGAATCGAGATCCTGCCGATTCTTGGAGCGAACCGTGCCGCGGCTCGGAGCCGCAAAACGACGATCCCCCAAAGGGGGTGAGGCCTATGGACAGCATGAGGCGCTCCTCGGTTCCCTGAGAAACGGGAAAGGAGGTGACCCATGCTCCCGTTCCTCTTCACGTTTTGGGCACTTTCGGACATTTTCTACTGGATGCACTAGAGCGGGTCCGGCCGGGAAGGCCGAGGACCCGACCAAAGGGGGTCTCCGGTGAGATACTGGGCAGCCGCGATCGGGATCAGCATCCTCGGGTTGCTGAGCTTCGGATCCGGGCTATGGCATTGGTTCGCAAGGGGCTTTCCAGGGAACTCAGCCGGGCTTCTCTTCTGATCTTGCGAACGGCCGGGAGGCGACCTCGCAGAACAGATCCGGTCCCTCCCGGCCCGATCTTCTTCCGACCCTCCCGAAGAGACCTAACCCCTCCCCCCCCCGACCCCGCAGCGCGTCGATTCGTGCGAGAGAACGGGCCATCCTCCGGATTGTTAGCTCGAGGGATTCCGAAGCGAGCGACGAGGCCCGCTCCAACTCTGCGGCCGCTTCCTCCAACCTCCCCTCCGCACGCAGGAGCGCGTACCTCCTCAGGCGGCCTTGGAGGGCTCGACCCGTTCTCTCCGGATTCTCGGGCTCCATCGGTCCTTCCGCGGGGGGCTTCCCCGACGAGCGAGCAAGGACCGGGCCCCGAGAGCGGGGGGGGGTGATGATCCTATTTCATTAATTTTCAGATTGTTACGTGGTCGGATCTGCCGCGAGAAGAGCGAGGGGGCGGGTCAAATGCCCCGATCGGGACGGGGATCTCCCCGGGCCGGGGCCGCGGCGGCAAAGCGGACTCGCCACCCTCCCCCCATGCCGAACGAGAGGTCCGCCCCGTGCCGGCGGAGCAGAACTCGGGCGAGATCGACGGCCCCCCTGCGCGGCGGGCGAGTGGGGCCCCCTCTCACCCCGCTGGGCTCGATCCGGACCAGGACGCAGCCCGCCTCGCCGTCGCCGTGGATCGCGATCCTTCCCCCGCGGGGGGCGTTGCGGAGGTGTTCCCGAATGGCGTAGCGGAGAACGGCTCGCGTCCCCCCGCGGCCCGCCCGCACCGTGAGCGGCCTGTCGGGGAGGGAAAGCTCGAGGCGAGTCCTTCTCCGCCTCGCCCCGCCGGCGTTCTCCTCGACCGCGTCCCACAGGGCGTAGCGGATGTCGAATGTCTCCGCCGGGTCGCCCCTTCCCGTTTCTTCCCTCTCGGCCAGCCCGATGAGGGAGACGAGCGCGGAGAGAAACTCGGCCGCTTCCGACGCGGCGGCCAGCTCCTCCCGCTGGGGCTCGAGAAGCGGTCCATGGTCGCCGGCAAGCAGGATCCCGATCCGCCTCGTCGTCTCGCGGACCGGCTCGGACAGGTCCTCGGCCACCCCGCCCGGCAGCCGTTTGTTAGGCTCCGCGGGACGGGGCCCGCGCCGCGGACGGACCCTCCGGGGAGCCCCCGGGAGCGCTCCCCCCTCGATCACGCGGAGAGACCCGAAGCCCGGGCCGGCGTCTTCGCTCATGCAATCCCCAGCGCGGCGCGGGCGAGCCCGCGCTTCTTCTCTTCCCTCTCGTTCGCGATGCTGGTCAGCGCCTTCTGTTCGGCGTGGGCGGCCTCGAGAATCTCCGTGTCCTGGCGGAGCCGCGCCCGGAGCCGGAGGATCGCCTTCGTGTGGATCTGGGAGACACGGGATTCGGAGACGCCGAGAATCGAGCCGATCTCCTTGAGCGTCATCTCCTCGTAGTAGTAGAGGATCAGCACGAGGCGCTCGCGATCGGGAAGGTGATCCAGGGACTCGTCGATCACCTTGCGCATCTTCTGGACCTCGAGGACCGCGATGGGATCGATGCAGCTCTTGTCCTGCACGGTCTCGCAGATCTCGCTCGTCGAGTCCTCGTCGCCCCCCGAGCAGTGCTCGTTGAGAGAGAGAAGCGTCGCCCCCCGGACGTCCTCGAGAAGCTGGAAGTACTCGCGGAGATCGATCGACATCTCGTTCGCGATCTCGTCGTCCCGAGCCGCGCGTCCCTGAACTCCTTCGATGCGCGCGTGGGCCTCCTCCAGCTGGCGCGCCTTCCGGCGCACCGAGCGGGGAACCCAGTCCATCGCGCGGAGCTCGTCCAGCATCGCCCCCCGGATGCGGGCGATCGCGAAGGTCGAGAACTTGTTGTCGCGGCCGGGGTCGTACCGTTCGACCGCGGTCATTAGCCCGAGCGTGCCCGAGCCGATCAGGTCGTCGATCTGAACCGAGGAGGGGAGCCCCACTGCCAGTCTCCCCGCCACATACTTCACCAGAGGCATGTACTCGAGAATCAGCCGGTCCCGAAGCCTCTTCGTCCGGCGCTTCTGGAACTTCCTCCAAACCACCTCGATCGAATCCATCCCGTTGCCTCCTGACCGCGCCCCCGGCGCCTCCGGGCTACCCTCCCGCGAAGGAGAAGCGTCCCGCCGCCCATCCGAGACCCGGCTCGCCGCCTGCTCTCGCTCGTCTCTTCGGAGGGACATCGGTGTCGTCCTGGGCATCTTCTCCACCTGACCCCGAGCTCTCGGGGCGTGACAGGCAAGAGCAACGGCTGTGCCAGGGGGGCGGCTGGAGTGGGACCAGTCGAACTAATTGATAATACAGCCGTTAGAGGTTCGGTGCGCGGCCTCGCCCGCCGGCTCGATAGTGCCCCAGGAGAAAAGAGGATGAGCAGCGAGTCGCTAATTGCTTAAAATTCAGCGAGATACGAGCAGGATTTTCCTTGATCACTTTTCGATCGGTGGATGAAAAGTGGGCAATTCGGGCCGAAGAAGAGAGAGGAAGAACCGGACCGGGCGGCTATCCCGACGTCTTGCGGGCTTCGTACTGGCGGAGCTTCTCCCGCAGGGTCTGCCTCGAAATGCCGAGGGTGCGGGCCGCCTTCGTCTTGTTGCCGCGGGCCCACTCGACGGTTTTCAGGATCTGAACCCTCTCGGACTCAGAGAGGGGGACCGGCACGAAGTCTTCCCGCTCGTCCACCTCGAGCGACTCGGTCATTCCCGCGGAGATCTCGAGG
>JBDRFQ010000111.1:0-3834 GCA_043818685.1 Candidatus Eiseniibacteriota bacterium | reverse complement strand
GCAACCGCGGGAAGATCCTATGGGTCTTCGCCACGAGCCGCCCGGATCTCGTCGAGGTCGACCTGAAGCGGCAGGGACGTCTCGACGTGCACATCCCGCTTTTCCCGCCCCAGACGCCGCAGGAACGGGACGAACTTTTTCACGCCATGGCGCGCAAGCTCAAGGTTCGCATCGACCCCGAGGCGCTGCCGGAGATCCCGCCGGACCTGCCCATCGGCGGAAACGAGATGGAGGGCCTCCTTGTCCGCGCGAACCGGGTGTTCGAGCTGCAGAAGGGCGGGGAGAACAAGCCGTTCGAGGAGACCATTCGGGACCTCCTGGGCGAGATGCGACCCTCGCCGCACACGCTCAAGCTGGAGTACATGGACCTGGTGGCCGTGAAGGAGTGCACGGACACGCGCTTTCTTCCGCCGAAGTACCGCACCCTGCCCATGGAGGAGGTGGAGAAGCGCATCGCGCACCTCGCGCCGTTCATGCGGTGAGCGACGCGGTCGCGGCACGGATTGAGGCCGGCCTTCCAGCCTTTCGAACGACCTGCCGGTGATTTCCATGAACCTGCACTTTCGCATTTTGCGCCTTCTGTGCTTTCTCGTGTCGCGGGGATCTCCGCAGAATCTTCGCGAAAAAACAACACAGCCAAGGTAAGTAGTACATGTCATCTGTCCGAGGAACCCCATCATGTCCTGGATCGAGTTTCTGTCGAAGCTGCACCTCGTCACGCTGAAGGCCGAGGTCGACACGACCGAGGAGCCCTCGCCCGAGGCCGGCGGGGAGGTGCGCGTGACGAGGACCCTGCGAGTCTCCCTGGAGCAGCTACGCATGGACGCGGCTCCCGTTCCCCCCGAGGTCTTCGCGGGGGATGACGAGGACGCGGAGCGCACGGCGCTGGCGCTGCTGGATTTCCCCTGGGAGAAGATCTACGAGGCCGCCAGGCTGCCCGCGCCGGAGCACGACTGGACGATCGACCGGGCGCTGGCCCTGCGAAGTTCGCCGACGTTCCGGGACGTCGCGCCGGACCGCCCGCGGGATGTCCTCCTCGTGCAGCTCGCGAAGGCCGGCGCGAACGTTGCCGAGATCCTCAAGGACGCTCAGCGTCGCGACAATGCGCTCGATGGTTTCGACCGGTACGTTCACAACCGTGTCGAGGAGGCCCGGGCGGCGAGCCGGAAGACCGCGGAGGAGGCGCAGGCGCGCATCCGCGATCTCCAGAAGGTGGTGGACCGCGAGAAAGCGGATCAGGCTCGTCTCGACGAGGCCCTCGCCGCCTGGGCGCGCCGCAAGGAGGAGCGCGAGCGGGCGATGGCCAAGATGGCCGAGCTTCTCAGCGCCTCGGAGGAGGGGGAGGATGGCGCCTGAGCGGGCAGAATGTGGAGGCCGCATGGCGCCGTTTCACCGAGCTCGCCGGGACCCGGCGGGTCGCCGACGACGGAGATCGTATGGCGGCTACCAGCGTTGAGGAGCGCGGCGGTCTCGACGACGGGCCGTCTTGCGGGCGGGCGTATCGCGATCCGGACTCGAATCCCCACGATCGGCCTCCTTCAACTTCTTCCTGAGAAGGTCTGCGGAGATGAGGCGGCCGATGCAGCCACCTCGCGGTATCGGGCGGTCCCGGCCGCGTCGAAGGGGTCGCAGTGTGCGAATGGCTCCGTGCGCCCCGCGGGGCGGGCGCGGGTGCTGGACGGCGGCGCCGTAGCCCGCTATCCTCCCGGCGCGGGATCCCCAATCCGCAATCCGCAATGGTCCCGGCCTCTCGTCGGTCTGAGGTCGAGCCTCACCAGGAGGTCCTTCTTCGATGATTCCCGTCCTCGTCTACACCGACGGTCGCGAGGAGAGGCAGTTCACGAGGATCTTCGAGCGCCGAACCGGTCTGGGCGAGGATCTGGACCGGGTCGTTCGTCCGATCCTCGATGACGTTCGGACGCGGGGCGACGTGGCGCTCTACGAGCAGACGGTGCGTCACGACGGCGTGGAGGTGTCGCCCGAACGGCTCCGTGTGCCCGAGCACGAGCTGGAGGAGGCCTACGAGGAGGTGGATCCGGCGCTCTTCCGGGCGCTGCGGAAGGCCCGGGACAGCGTGCAGAAGTTCCATCAGAAGGAGCGTGCGCAACTCAAGTCCTGGCGGACGCGCGCCGGCGGAGTGGTCCTCGGCCAGGACCTGGTTCCGATCGAGCGGGTCGGGGTCTACGGTCCCGGCGGGCAGGCGGCGTATCCCTCGAGCCTGATCATGGCGGTCGTGCCGGCTCGTGTGGCGGGGGTGGGGGAGGTATTCGTCGTGACCCCGCCGCGGCGGGACGGCACGGTCCACCCGGCGGTACGCGTTGCGGCGCGGGAGTGCGGTGTGAACGGTCTCTTCCGCGTGGGAGGGGCCCAGGCGATCGGGGCGCTCGCTTACGGGACGCGGACGGTCCCGCGCGTCGACAAGATCGTGGGGCCGGGGAACGTCTACGTGCAGTCGGCGAAGCGTCTGGTATTCGGGCACGTCGGCGTCGATCGCGTGGCGGGACCGAGCGAGCTCGTGGTCCTGGCGGACCGGACGGCGAACCCCAAGTTCGTGGCGGCGGACTTGCTGGCGCAGGCCGAGCACGATCCGCGGGCGATGGCGATCTGCATCACCGACACCTCGGACATGGTCTCGCGGGTCCTGCGGCACGTGAAGCTGCATCTCGTGGGGACGGATCGGCAGCAGATCGCGGAGAAGGCCCTGCGGGAGCACGGGGCGATCATCATGGTGGACCGGCTCGATACGGGCATCGAGGTGACGAACCGGATCGCTCCGGAGATGGTGGAACTGCTCGTGCGGAGTCCGGCTGCGGTCCTCCGGAAGATCAGGCATGCCGGGGCGGTCTTCGTGGGGCCGTGGTCTCCGACGTTTCTGGGGGACTACATCGCGGGGCCCTCGCACGTTCTCCCGACGGCGGGGACGGCCCGGTTCGCCTCGGCGCTCGGTGTTGAGGATTTCCTTCGCCGCCGCTCGTACGTCTCGTACACTCGGCGGGCCATGCTGGAGGCCTCGCCGCACGCCGCGCGTATCGCCCTCGCGGAGGGGTTGACGGCGCATGCGCGGTCGGGGGAGGTGCGCCAAACGCGGTAGCTGGCGCCGGAGGGGCTCTTGGGGTAGAGTGAGTAGGGCAGGGCATCCACGGTGAAGGAGGCGTCATGAAGGTGATCCCGACTCTGGATATTCTCGACGACAAGGTGGTTCGTCTTCGACAGGGGCGGCGCGAGGACGCGACGGTCTACTCGGACGATCCCGTGGCGACGGCGCGCCGCTGGAAGGAGGAGGGCGCGCAGTATCTCCACATCGTCGACCTGAACGGAGCGTTCGAGGGCGGGCACACGGTCACGAACGTGTGCCGGCGCATCCGGGACGAGGTTGGCATCCCGTTCCAGGTAGGGGGCGGCATCCGTCTCGTGGAGACCGCCAAGGCCTACTTGGACGCCGGGGCGGATCGCATCGTCGTGGGGACGGCGGCGGTCACCGACGGAAATCTCTTCACCGAGCTCATCCACGACTTCGGGCGCCGCGTGGTGGCGGCGGTCGACTCGCGCGACGACCTCGTCCTCTTCCACGGGTGGACCGAGGTGTCGGAGTTCCATCCGGGGGATCTGGCGGAAGTCCTCAAATCGATGGGCGCCCGCCGGCTGCTGCTGACCGACGTGGCGAGGGACGGGATGGAGGCGGGACCGAACGTGGACCTGCTGCGGATGGTCGCGAAGCGATGCGGCCTGCCGTTGATCGCCTCGGGAGGCGTCTCGAAGCCGGCGGACATCGAGGCCCTTCGCGGTCTCGGCAAGGACGTCGTCGAGGGCGTCATCCTCGGGCGCGCGATCTAC
>JBDRFQ010000110.1:0-10142 GCA_043818685.1 Candidatus Eiseniibacteriota bacterium | reverse complement strand
TCGCCCCTAGCCTGGTCCTCCGTCGAGACACGGATCCAGATGCCGACGGGTTTCGTCTCCCGGTCGGGCAGTTTCCCCTTCTTCTCGTCCTTCATGGTCCTAATCTCTCAAACAGGCGTGCTGTCGTGCTCGCCCTCTTCTGCCCAGTGTTTGTCCTTCTCGTATTCCAGGATCTCGTCGATGTCGTCTGAGTCCGAGAACCGATCCCTGTTCTTCCTTCCATAGTACCCCAGAACAATGTTCCAGATCTCCCGAGTCAGGAAGAAGAACTCCTGGGTCTTTGCGAAATCCAGCTGAGCCACAACCTCGTGCTTCGGCGGTCCGAAGTGTCGAATCGCGTCATAGTTGTCGATGAAGTCGCCAAAACGCTGTTCAAGGTTTGCCCGCTTTGCATCGTCGGTTCCCGCGGTTTCGAGGAAATCGGAGAGTAGTTCTTTCGGCGAACCGACGCGCGAACCACGTGGGGGGACGTTCTGCCCAAGAAGCTGGGAGAGGCTGAGTCCGAGCGCGGATGTGATAAAGACGGCCCGCTCTCGGATCCGGCTTTCGCTCAGTATCCCCGCCTCTACCTCATTCTTGAATCTCTTGAAAAGGCAACGTGCCTGCTCAAGCGAGTGAAATTGGAGGTTGGTGTCGAGTCCGGGAGAGTCGAGATGACAAAAGAGGGGGACAGTTCTATCCACTGTGTTCATCCTTTCTAAGCCTTGTAAGCGCTTGCGCGACAACTTTCGCGATCGCTCCGCGCCGCTCGGACCGCTCCTTCTCGGGAAGAGACCGGAAGCGGACCTTCACCTTGTACCCTCGGACCGTTCCTTCGCTGCTCGCTGCCTGCGCGTCGAGGTCGTCGAGGATAGCGAAGAGTTCCTCGGGCGTGCAGAAGGCGATCTTCTCCGCCTCGGCAGGTTCCAGGCTTTCTTCGACCCGCTTCTGTATACGGCGAAGTGTCTTGCGTTCCGCCGAGACGGCCACCACCGGATCGAACCCACCGGCGAGACACTTCTGGAGATTCCCGAGTTCGTGTTCCGTGTCCGTCGTCACGGCAATCTCACACGCGAGGGCGATCGATTCTTTGCGGAGCGCGACATCGACGCTCCCGAGGCCGTCCAGGATCCCCTCCTCGACTGTCGCGCTCCACCCGTGCGCTTCGCCCCAGCGCTTGATGAGACCCTGGAGGTACCGATGCTGCTTGCCACCGCGTCCTATGGGGCCGACTTCGAGCGTGGGGAGGCTGATCTTGGGTGCTCCGGGTTCCGAGGGTGTCTTGCGGTGTGGCTTCGGTCGTTTCGGCTCCGGGACCGGTTCCCTCGACTCCTCTGCTTCGACCCTCGGGGGCTTTGCGGGAGGACGTGGTTTCTCCTTCGGGGGCTTCGGCACTTCCACGAGTTCCGGTTCCGACAATCCCGTCGCCTCCCGGAGGAGTGACTGGACCTCCTCCTGCGGACGGCCGTACCTGGCGCGGGAGCGCGCGACGACCTCGGCGCGAAGCCGCTGGGCCTTCTCGGGGTCGACCTTCGGCTTGTCCGGCGAGTCGAGGTTGAAGTCCCAGTCCGAGCGATCGACGCGGCAGATCGCCTGACCGGTTCCGAGTCGTTGGAGATCCTCCCGGTTGTATGAGCTGAATCCTTTCTCTAGTACCTTCGCATCCTGTTCCCCGAGCCGGTAGCAGACGCGGGTCCCCGGGTTCGTGAGGACGCCGTTCAGAACGTCCGGGTCACGGCTCGCGAGCTGCTGGAGCATCTGGTGCGCGAGGACGAGGCTGAGACGGTACTTCCTCCCGCCGGAGAGGATCGTCTCCATCGTCGGTGTGATGAAGTTGTGGAACTCGTCGATGTAGAGGTAGAAGGGCCTCCGCGCTTCCTCGGCCGTGCCCTCCCGGCTCACGGCGATCTGCTGGAACTTCGAGACGAGGAGGGTTCCGAGGAGGTGCACGTCCTTCTCGCCCACGCCACCGACGGAGAGCCGAGCGAGAAGCACCTTCCCCTCGTCCATGATGGAGCGGAAGTCGAGACGGTTCTCCGCCTGGATCACCATGTGGAGGATCGGCTCGGGCCGCAGGAAGAGGTCGAGGCGCGTCAGGATCGGGACGACGGGCCGGCCGGAGAAGAGGGGGAACTCCTTCTGCCAGAAGTAGAGGACGCGCGGATCCTCGACCGTGGCGAGGACTTCCTTCCGGAACGTGGCGTCGAGGAGGAAACGCCGAAGATCCGCGAGCGTTCCCCCGCGCTTGCTCGCAAGAAACGCGTCCACCGCATTCGAGAAGACGGAGTCCATCTGATCACCCCACGTCTCCGAGAGGCGGCGGAAGACCGCAACGAAGTCGGAGGAGAGGAGCTGGCGCTCCCGCTTCGAGTGGGCGGCGAGCACGTTCCAGCCTATTGGATACTCCTCGTCGGCGGGATTGAGCAGAATGACGTCGTCGAGCCGGTGCTCCGGGAGCCGCGCGAGCACGTCGTCCACGAGGTCGCCGTGCGGGTCGAGGAGGGCGAAGCCTTCGCCCCGTTCGAGGTCCTGGAGGATCATATTGAGGAGGAGCGTCGACTTCCCCGTGCCGGAGGCGCCGATGACGTAGACGTGGCGGGAGCGTTGCTCCGGCGTGATCCGCACCTCCGATGCCTCGCCGCCGTGGACGTTCTCCCCGAGAAGGAGGCCGGTCCCGCGAACCGCGTTCGGGGCGGACCGCGTCTTTCGCGCGTGGCGAACGAGCTCCGGAACGCGGAGGGATTCTGAGGGAAGGTGGACAAGGGAGACGAGCTCGTCGGAGGAGAGGAGCATTCCGCTTCGGAGCGTCGTTCGTTCGAGGAGGCACGCCTCGTGGTTGCAGTCTTCGTAGCCGTCGTTCGAGAGCGGCACGAGCTGATTTCCTCCAGGGTCCGCGATCACTTCGAGGCCTGCCGCGAGACGCTGGGCGAGGAGCCAGGAACGCGGTTCACTCCCGCTCTTCGCCGCCGCCCGGAGGACCACGCTGAAGAGGGGGCGCGCGACCTTCCGGCGCGCGAGTTCCGTGAACAGGGGGGCGTCGAGGAAGAAGGGTTCGCCGCTCGGATCGACGACCGAGCGCAGCACGCTGTCGTCCCAGTTGTGGCGCGTTCCCTGGAAGAGCACCTGGAGGAGCGCGACCTCATCCGAGCCGACTCCCGAGAGGACGCCGAAGAGCGCGGAGAGGGGGTCGACATCGAACGATCGGAACGTCCGGAGCGGAAGCATGAATTCCTGGGAGAGGCCGAAGTCGACGACGGCGTACGGGCGTTCCTCCCCTAGACCTCGCCAGGTGGACTCGAGGAACCCGTCCTTCCTCGTGATCACGATGTCCGGGAAGTAGGCGAGGAACACCTGACGGATCCCCTCCGCGTCGCTCTCACGTGCGGTCACTTGGAGCGTGATGCGCGACGAGTGACCGATGATCTCGAACGCGATCGGCTCCTCGGACCGGAAGAGAGCGAGGAGGAGCTGCTCGGCCGCCTCCTTCTCGATTCGGAGATCTGGCGGACAGGCGACCTGGAGTTCGACGAGAGGAAGGTCGTTGGAGTAGGAGACGAGCTCGCGGATCTCGTACGGAGAGAGAAAGTCTTCGTCAGAGGGCTCCTCGGCTTTCTTGGATCCACCGAAGAGGGAGGAGAAGAAGGAGGGACGGCGACCGTCGTCGATCGGGGGAGCTGCGGGAATCGCCTGGCCGTGATACTCGAACGGAACAAAGGGGGGTTCCAAGGCGACCAGCTCCTCCCAGAGGAGCCACCCGCGTCCCCTCGTCTCCCACTCGTAGAACTCGGCGGTCAATTCCTCGATCTGGCTCATGGAACAGTCTCTCCGCCTCGGTTCAGCAACCTCCCTTGATTGCGTCGATTAGGGACCGGTAAACAAATAGCGGTTGACTCGCCGGCCACCTGTTTCGTAGCATCATAGCACTTCGGGCGCTTCGCGTCGGCCCTCAAGCGGGCCCCGCTCACAGTCCGGAGTCTTCTTCCGTCTCTTAGAAAGCCGGGCCGGGAGCGTTAGAACATGATCAGTAACCAACACGCGTATGAAACGTGGAGCAGTTGGGGCGCTTCTCTGGCTTTTCCTGCTGCCGCTTTTGGGAGTTCCTTCGCTCCTTCGCGGCTTCGTCCGGATCCTCGGTCAGCTTCCTGGCCGGATCGTCTTCTCGCTCGTGGGACTCATGGTCCTGTGGAGCACGCCGAACCCGCTCACCGAACAGTTCACGTTCGAGGCGTTCAGACCCATTGGGCTTCTGGCGCTCCCGATCGGCCTGCCGGTGTTCGGACTTCTCGCGCTCTATCTCGGCCAGCGATCCCCGACGGGTCGGCGGCTCCGGCGGAGGTTCCGTTGATCGATGAAGTCTCACGGAGCGGTGACCCTGCAGTGACAGCGACGAAATGGGAGAGCAGACACCACGCCCCGGTGTCTTCCCGTTCCTGAGTCCTGTTGGGGGGATCAGGGACTGGCGCGTCCCGGCCTGTTCGTCTCCTCCGTGTCCGTCGAACCAGCTCGCCTACTTGTGTCCGAGGAAGCCCCGCATGATCGGCTTCTTCTCCTCGGCGCTCAGTGCCCGGAGTCCTTTCGCCGTCCGGAGCCCATCGATTACCTCGTTGACGGCTTTCCGGACCGCCTCCTGGAACATGAGCATCGTGTCGATCTTGTAGTACGTCTCTCGCCTCGCCATCCAGCGGAGGATCGGAATGGCAATCCCGACGGCCACGACTCCGAGGAACGCGATGAGCGCGCGGTGCCGTTCCGTAGCCCACATGAAGAGGAAGAAGGGAGTCGCGATGAAGAGTGCGTTCAACCACCACCAGGAAGCCCCTTTCGAGAGCCACCAGGAGAAGAAGAATCCGGTGCCGAACGGAGCCGCGCAGATGTCGAACGTAAACTCTCCTCTTCGCACGCGGAGGTACACCCGCCCGGTGGAGAACGGGATCGACTCGTCGATGTCTACCCGGGTTACTTTGATTCGGGGAACCTTCCGTCTCTCAAGCGCCTGTTCGACCGAGGCGTAGAACTCCATCGAGGAGGTGTGAAAGTCTTCGAAGAGAATTCCCCAATGGGAGAAGGCGTTCTCCAATAGGGCCTTCCCGCGTGAGATCGTGTGGATCTCCGGTTTTTCCCCTTGCGCGGACCTGGAAAAGCCCTGAGCAACCTTCGCCTCCGAAGTGCCGGGCGGCTCCTCCGCGAGTTCCTCCGCAGAGAGCGTCGGCGCATCTCCTCGGGAAGCCTGACATTTCCAGCACGCTTCGAACTGCTCCTCAACCGTCTCGCCGCACTGCGTACATTTCCACATGGTGGAGCCTCCTCACGAAGCCAGTATGAGGACACAAGCTTACCCGGTGCAATGAGAGATTTCAACAATCAAGAGACATATAACTCAAGAAAACAAAAGAGATTGACTCCGGAACAAGGCTGGATGAGAATGAGAACGTCACCCGACAGAAGACGGGGAGCAAACGAAAACACCTTTCGCGTTCGGTCAGCCCTTCCCTTGGGGTCAGAGGAGTCGATCATCGTGCCGTTCTCTACGTTCGATGAATCGCAACTTCTGTCACGCACGACGCAGCCACAATCCCATCACCGGAGTCGCCTTGCTATTCCCCGTTCAGCCGTTTCCCGGTACACTGACATTGAGGCAATTCCGTTGATTTTGCGCGGATTGTGGAGGCGAAGATAGGTAACCCGACATCCATGAGCACTACGCGAAAGTCATCTCCCATTGATAGCGATCGAACGTTCTTCACGAACGAGAAGGATAGAACACTCCTCGATCGGTTCCGCGTGCTCATCAGGGATACGCGCTTCTTCGACGTGCTCGTGGGGTACTTCTACACGAGCGGTTTTCATGCCCTCTACAGGTCGCTTGAGTCGACGGAGAAAATCCGCATCCTCATCGGCATCAGCACGGACCGCGGGGCGGCCGATCTGGTGAATCGATCCAAACAGGAGGAGCTTCCACTGTCTCATGCGGAAACGAGCGAGAAGTTTGCTGAGGCGGTGGTGAAAGAGATGGGCTCTTCTGAGGACAACGCAGAAGTTGAGGAGGGGGTTCAGAAGTTCCTGGAGTGGTTGCGATCGGGCAAACTGGAGATCCGAGCTTTCCCGACGTCGAACATCCACGCCAAGGTCTACATCATGTCCTTCGTCGAGGATGACCGGGAAGTCGGCCGCGTGATCACAGGGTCCAGCAACTTCACGCAAGCAGGACTCTCTAAAAACCTCGAGTTCAACGTCGAGCTGAAGAACCGATCTGACTACGATTTCGCCAAGGAGCAGTTCGAGTTGCTGTGGCGCGATGCCGTTGACGTCGGGGACCAGTATGACGAGACGGTTCAGAAGAGGACTTGGCTGAACGACACAATCACTCCGTACGAGCTCTACTTGAAGTTCCTGTACGAGTACTACAAAGACGACCTCACACAGACAGAAGACGTCCTCTACAAGTACGTCCCCAGCGCATTCATGAAATTGGAGTATCAAGAGCAGGCAGTCCTCAACGCGAAGAAGATCGTGGAAGAGTACGGCGGCGGGTTTCTCTCGGACGTCGTCGGACTCGGCAAGACGTACATGGCAGCTATGCTGGCCAGCCAGCTCGACGGACGGACATTGGTGATCGCCCCGCCCGTGCTCCTTGAGCGGGAGAACCCGGGATCCTGGCCGAACGTCTTTTCCGACTTCCACGTGGCAGCAGACTTCGAGTCACTTGGAAAGCTCGAACACCTTGTCAAGCGAGGGACCGAGAAGTACAAGAACATCTTTATCGACGAGGCGCATCGGTTCCGGACGGAAACGAACGTCACGTACGAAAAACTCGCGCAGGTGTGCCGTGGAAAGCGGATCATTCTCGTGACGGCGACACCGCTGAACAACACGCCGCGCGACATCCTCAGTCAGATCAAGCTCTTTCAGAAGTCGAAGAAGAGCACGATCCCCGGCCTTCCCGATCTGGAGACGTTCTTCCTGACGCTGGAGGGTCGTTTGAAGGGACTCGACCGTCAGCAAGATCGGGAGAAGTACATCGACGTCTCGAAGGAGAACGCCCGAGAGATACGGGATAAGGTGCTGAAGTACCTGATGGTCCGACGAACGCGGAATGAGATTGAGAAGTACTTCAGGGAGGACCTTGCGAAGCAGAAGCTGCGGTTTCCGATCGTAGCGGACCCAGAACCTGCGTACTACGAGCTCGACGACGACGAGGACCGAATCTTCAGCGAAACGATCAAGCTCGTGGCGGAGGAGTTCAAGTACGCGCGCTATACCCCGATGCTCTACTACAAAGGTGATGTTACACAGCCGGAGAAACTCGCCCAGACGAACCTCGGGAAGTTTATGAAGATCCTCCTCGTGAAGCGGCTGGAGAGCAGCTTCTACGCGTTCAGGAAGACGGTGGACCGCTTTATCGAATCGTATGCCCTCTTCTTGAAGCACTATCGTGAAGGCAACGTCTACGTCAGCAAGAAGTACGCAAGTAAAATCTTCGAACTGCTGGAGAACGACGACGAAGAGCGCGTCGTTCGACTGCTAGAGGAAGATAAGGCGCAGTGCTACAGCTCGAACGACTTCGATGCTCAGCTGGAAAGAGACCTGGAACACGATCTCGCAATCTTGAAGAGAATCAAGGAGCAATGGGAACAAGTCCGCAGGGATCCGAAGCTCCTCAAGCTCATCGAGCTCGTGAAGCGCAGGAAGACACTGCAAGAAAGCAAGATCATCCTCTTCACGGAGTCGCGGGAGACTGCGGAGTACCTTGCGAAGGCGTTGAAAGACAAAGTAGAGGGAGGGGTACTTGTCTTCACGGGCGATTCGAGCAGTCGGACCCGTGAGAGTGTAATCGAAAACTTCGACGCCCGGGCGAGATACCCGAAGGACAAGTACAGGCTGTTGATCGCCACGGAGGTGCTGTCGGAAGGCGTCAACCTGCATCGGGCGAACGTGGTCGTCAACTACGATATCCCATGGAACCCCACGCGTCTGATGCAGCGAGTCGGGCGAATCAACCGCGTGGACACGAAATTTGACAAGATCTATAGCCTGAACTTCTTCCCCACGAAACAGTCGAACGATCAGATCAAACTGAAAGAAGCCGCGGAGGCGAAGATCCATGCGTTCATCTCCTTGCTGGGGGCGGACGCTCGACTCCTTACGGAGGGAGAGGCGATCGAGCACCATGAGCTCTTTGATCGGCTGATTTCGAAGCGCACCATCACCGGGGAGGATGAGGAAGAGGAGAGTGGTCTCAAGTACCTTCAGCTGATCCGGGGTATCAGGGACGATGAACCAGACCTCTATGAGCATATCAAACGACTCCCCCGAAAGGCACGGACAGCTCGGAAAGTGGAGACGGGAGGCGGAGGTCTGGTCACCTACTTTCGGAAGGGGAAGCTGCAGAAGTTCTACCTCGGGAAGGGAAGCGAGGCACTGGAGTTGGACTTCTTGAGTGCAGCCTCTGTGCTGGAAGCGACAAAGAAGGCGAAACGGGTCAAGATGAGTCCGGACTTCTATCCGCTTCTAGAGCTGAACAAGGCAGCCTTCATAGAGACGACGACCGACGACTTGCCTGGGATCGAGCGGAAGGGCGGGCGGGATACGGCGACGCAGCTTCTGCGTGTTCTCAAAGCAATCCGCGACCTTCGGAGGTTCACTGAGGAACAGGAAGAATATCTCCGCCGCGTGATGAGAGCACTGGAAGAAGGAGGTCTGCCTCGGCAGACGACGAAGGCTGCTCTCCGGGAGGTGAGCAAGGAAGGCAAGGCGGGTGTGGCACCTCTGAAGATCTTGGGCGCTCTTCAGAAGAGCATCCCCCCAGAACTCCTTGGTCAGCATTTTTCCGAGTCAGCGGCGCAGACGAGCGGGCCACGAGAGGTGATCCTCTCCGAGCTTCTGATGGAGCACGAATGAAAGCCGAAGCAGCAAGGCGTCTAGTAAGGGAGACCCTAGAGGGGGCGTTCGAAAAGGAAGCGTTTGTCACGCTGACTAAGAACCTACTCAAGAAATATGATGCGGCACCCTTTAGCTACACCGGAAACTACATCTTTGCTGCGTTCCGTCCATACATAGAAAAGCTGGAGCGCATTGGGAAGTACTCTGATAAGCGCGACCATCGCATCGATATTCTCATCGTCTATCTGAAGAAGTCGACTTCCCTAGAGCGTGCCCGCGCTACCCAGAGGGAGTTCGTTGCGAAATACCTCAAGGGAAGCAGGGGCGGGGAACTGAAGGATGCTGCGCTGGTTGCATTCGTTTCGCCCGAGAACCTCGACTGGAGATTCTCCTTCGTGCGCGTCGATTATCGCCTGGACAGCAAGGGCGATAAGGTCAAGGTGCGCGAGGAACTGACGCCGGCACGACGGTTTTCGTTCTTGGTGGGGGAGAACGAGAATTCCCACACGGCCCAGAGCCGACTCCTACCGCTGCTCCTCTCAGAGGGCGGTGAGCCAAGTATAGAAACGATCCAGGAGGCGTTTAGTGTCGAGAGAGTGGCGCAGGAGTTTTTCGAAAAGTACCGGGAGCTCTTTCATAATGTGCGTGAGGCGTTGGAAAGGGCTATTTCAGACGATACCCCCGTTCGAAAGGACTTCGCGGCAAAGGGCATAGAGGCCGGTGACTTTGCCAAGAAGCTCTTGGGCCAGGTCGTGTTCCTCTACTTCCTGCAAAAGAAGGGCTGGTTCGGTGTCGAACGTGGCAAGCCCTGGGGGTCCGGGTCCCGGCACTTCTTGCGCGAGCTCTTCTCTGGGAATCATGGGAAGTATAAGAACTTCTTCAATGACATTCTGGAGCCGCTCTTCTACGAGGCGCTTCGGCTGGAGCGGTCCGGTGATTACTATAGCCGATTCGACTGTCGGATCCCATTCCTCAATGGAGGATTGTTCGATCCCATTGGAGACTATGACTGGTGGGAGACTGATATTCTGTTGCCGAATGAGATCTTCTCGAACAAGACTAAAACGCGTGAGGGTGATCTCGGCACCGGAATCCTGGACATCTTCGACCGATACAATTTCACCGTGCAGGAGGACGAACCGCTCGAGAAGGACGTTGCCGTCGACCCGGAAATGCTTGGGAAAGTCTTCGAAAACCTTTTAGAGGTAAAAGATCGCAAATCGAAAGGTACTTATTATACCCCTCGCGAGATTGTTCATTATATGTGCCAGCAGAGTCTAGTC
>JBDRFQ010000109.1:0-4247 GCA_043818685.1 Candidatus Eiseniibacteriota bacterium | reverse complement strand
CGAGTCGACCGGCTCCGTGTAGATGCCGAGCCACCCCCGGTCCTCGACGGGCGGTTCCTCGGAGAAAGCAGGGGCGGACGCAATGAAAAGGAGGAGAAGGATGAGGATCATGGGGAAACAGTAGCGAGAGAACGGGGAACTGTCAGCAAGTCTTTCCGCTTGTCGCGAAGCTGATGGCTCCGGACCCCTTTCGGTACCAGATTCTCCCGGAGCGAAGCGAAGGGGTATCTGGTTCCGAAAGGCCGGTGTCCACCGCCTCCTCTGTCGGGCTACGGATGCTCTTCCCCGGACCAAGAGTCACAGACCTCCCTTTCCAGCGCGGGTCATGCCTACGGTTCCTCCGCGCTCCGGGACCCGCAGCCCGGAGGGAGGTCTCCCCGCGATCCCGGCGAGGCCTTCATCACCTCGGTCCTCTCCGGACGAGCATGAGCGAGATGTCGTCGGCTTGCTCGCATCCGCCGGCGAAGCGATCGACTGAATCGAGGAGAGAAGCTAGAACGCCCGATGCGGTAAGGGCAAACGCGGCCGCGAGCTCCGCGGCAAGCCTTTCCTCGCCGAACATCTCCTCCTTCTCGTTCGTCGCCTCGGTCACTCCGTCGCTGTAGAGGGCGAGCAGGTCGTCCGGTTCGACACGGGCCTCCCCTTCCGCGAAGGCGATGCCGGGGACGATCCCGACGACCGTGCCGCCGGCTTCCAGAACGACCGGCTTCTCTCTCGAACCGTGCAGGAGGAGGGGCGGGTTGTGCCCGCCGTTCACGTAGCGAAGGCGCCCGCTTCGCACGTCGAGCACCCCGACGAAGAGCGTAAGGAACATCTCCGGGGACGTTGATGCGTAAAGATGTTCGTTCAGCTCGCCCACAAGTTCGACGAGGATCGTCCCCTTCTGGCGGAGACGGCTTCGGATCATCGTGTGGGCGCTCGACATGAGCATCGAGGGCCCGAGTCCCTTCCCGGAGACGTCGCCGATCGCGAGGGCGACGTGATCGGAGTCGATCGCGAAGAGGTCGTAGTAGTCGCCGCCAACAGCCCTCGCCGGCCGGCAGAGCGCCGCGAAGTCCCATCCCTCGGCGAGGGGAAGCTCCTTTGGGAAAAGGTTCTGCTGCACCTCGCGCGCGATCGCGAGGTCCCGCGTCTGCTCCGCCTCCCGCTTCGCGACCTCGAGAAGCTCGGCGTTCTCGAGCGCGAGACCCATCTGCGCGGCGACCGTGGCGAGAAGCTCCTTGTCCTCGCCGCTGTAGGGTTCCTCGGAGAGCTTGGCGGCGAACCCGATGCAGCCGGCGAGCCCGGAGCTGCTGCGAATCGTGACGAGGAGCTCGAAGGGGATCGCGGCCGTCCGTCTTGCCGCGGCAACTTCCGCGCTGACGGCGGGGACGAGGTCGACCCAAGGCCTCCCCTCCTCGAGCGCTCGGACGCCCGCGAGAGCCGATTCCTCGAGGCGGTCTCCCCCCCAGGCGGTCCCCATCTCGTCTTCGCCTCTCGCCTCGGCTGCGCGCCCTCCGGCTGCCCGGCTCCACACGCAATCGAAACCTCCCGGATTCGGGCCGCGGAAGTAGAACGCGATCCGTGCCGGATGGAGCGCGTCCTGAATCGCGCTCCCCGCCTGCCGGAAGATCTCCTCCTGCTCCCGGAGCCGCGTCATCCCCTCTCCGAGCGAGATCAGAATCCGCCGCGCGTCGTAGCTCTCGCGGAAGAAGCGCCGGTCGATGCGGCGCATGAGCGGGCGGTTCACGCGCGCGAGGACGCCCATCGCGAAGAGGGTCGTCCCCGCCGCGATCCCCGCAACCGCCGGAACCGACGTCCCGATCCGCGACTGCCCCTGCCGGATCGCCTCCAGAACGAGGAGGAAGAGAAGGAGCCCCTCGATGACGCGCACTCCTCGCGAAAGGAAGAGATGCTGGAGCCCGCGGCGGAAGATGAACCGGATGCCGAAGGCGCGGCGGGTGAAGACGGCGTAGGCGAGCGACAGGGGAAGGCAGGCGATGAGAAGAACGGGCACGAGAACGTGGACCCCGAAAAGAAGCGAGCGGAGAAACGCTCCTTCCGGCCGCATGAGCTGCCAAAGGAGGACGGTTGGAGGAACCAGAACCCAGAGCAGCAAGACCGGGAAGACCATGAAGCCCGCCTCGACGATCCGGAGCCGCACTTCGGGGCGCCCCCGCGTCGCGCGACGCTGACTAAGGAGGAGAAGCGCCGGCATGCCAAGGGCCCATAGGATGAAAACAAGAGGCACCCAAGCTTGAGAGTCGATCGCCTCCCCCATCGAGTAGAACAACCTCCAGAACCAGTTCTCCCATTTGTGAATCCCCTGGAGGGTCTCCAAAACGTCGATCGCGTACGGGATACCGACCCCGGCATAGAAGATCCCCCTCCACCGCAGGAACCAGCCCCCGAGACGGGACCGATTCGGGAAATCGGCGAGAACGCGCGGCGCGAGGGCGATGACCAGCAGCTCTCCGATGGTGCTCGCCTCGAGGCAAAGCGAGTACAGCCAGAGCGGCCAAAGGATGACAAGCACTTCCTGTAGGCAGGTGACCATTCCGAGCGAGAGAAGGAGAAGGGAGACCCGGAAGGCCGCCCCGTCCCGAGGTCTGAGAAGACCGATGGGGGCTCCGACCAGAAGAAGCAGCAGCGAAAGGACGGCCCAGGGTCCGAAGGGAAAGAACGCGCGCATGAAGCCGCTGACCGGGGTATTCGGCCACTTGCCTTTGACCAGGGAGAGGGAGCGCCATTGGAATGCTGCCCACGACTCCGTCTTCACCTCGGAGAGCCGGAGCGTCCCGCTCTGCTCGACTCCGTCCCGGACCCACGTGAGCTCGATCGGGTCGCCTTCGGAACCGTGGAGGATGGCGCGGAAGTAAGCCGCTGGATCGTCCGTCAGCCGGACCCCGTTCACCGCGACGACGAGATCTCCCTTGCGGAGACCGAGCCTGCCGAACGGGGAGTCGGGCTTGACCTCGCTCTGATGCCTCATCCCGCCATCGTGCAGGATGGGGTCGCGTTCCCAGACGGCTCCCCAGCCGCTCGTGAGCTGCAGGCTCAATGACATGACGCGGGACCCCATGACAAGGGACCAGAGCGAGCAGCCGATCTGGATCGCGAGGAGCGCTGTCAGAATGCCGACTGCAGCGAGGCGGAAGGCGAGGATGGATTTGGAGACCCTGCCCCGTTCCGACACGTGCGCCTCCTCGCGGGGAGAACCGGAGAGCACCGAGATGTCGATTGAGGACCCGTGGAAGAAGGATACGACTCGGGCTGGCCGGTGTCAAGACGCGGGCCGACTCGGCGCCGCTCGCATCCGGCGCTCACCCGTCGTCGGATAGTTGGCCCCTTACCCCAGCCGCCCGAAGTGCGTCTAGGTCTCGTACTCGAACGTTACGCGGCCGTTCGAGGCGTGTTCACGGAAAATGCGCGCGAGGTCAGCGAGCATCGGCTCATAGCCCGGATCGCCGGCGCCCGGCACGTAAAACGACGAAAGAAGCCTCCCGCGCACGCCGCCCCAATCTAACCTTGATTTTCCAAGAAGGCTCTTCCGGCTTTCGAGTGGGGAGGCTTGACGGACCGGGAGGCTGGGGGCTTCATTTCGAGGCCATTTCAGGCCCATTCCAATCATCCTTTCTCGTGACGAGGGGATCGGTCCACGGTTTTCATGGACAGGGGTTGGGAGGGATAATGGGGTGAGTTTTCGAGGAGGAGGGGTCCATGGAGACCAACAAGAGTGGGACAGAGCTGGTCGGAACGGAGGGAGCCCGTAGAGCGACCCGCGGTCCGACGCGTCGGCCGCGTGACGGCTCGACCCCGACCCGGATCGACGCGAGCCTCTACGCGGGACCATCCGGGAAACGAAGCTCCCGCCTCGCGCCGGTCCGGACGATCCGCATCGGGCACGGCTCCCCCCGCTTCTTCCCTTCGATGGCCCGGCGGTAGACCGCCGTGACGCTCTCCTTCGCGCACGTGAACGGCTCCCCGCAGATCGAGAGGATGACGTCGCCGGCGAGAAGCCCCCCCTCCTCGGCGGGCGAGAAGGGGAAGACCGCCGTCACCAGGAGACCCGACGTTGCGCCGAAGAGCGCCCCTTCCCCGCCGAGGCGCTCCGCCACCGCCGGCAGCGAGTCGACCGGCTCCGTGTAGATGCCGAGCCACCCCCGGTCCTCGACGGGCGGTTCCTCGGAGAAAGCAGGGGCGGACGCAATGAAAAGGAGGAGAAGGATGAGGATCATGGGGAAACAGTAGCGAGAGAACGGGGAACT
>JBDRFQ010000108.1:0-13676 GCA_043818685.1 Candidatus Eiseniibacteriota bacterium | reverse complement strand
GGAAGCCGCGCGAACGGGAACGTCTTCCTTCTCAGCAAGATGTATGCGGTCGCGAACCAGTCGCGGAACGAGATCAACGCCCGGCACAACTACTGGGGGCCCGCGATCACCTCCACGATGGATCGCCTCAGCTACCCGGCGGCGATCGAGGAGATTTTCGACTACTGGGATCAGGAAGAACGGGCCGCGGGAATGGTCGACTACCGAAACTGGCTCCGGTCGGCGGACGAGGTCGGCGGCTCTTCGCTCGGCGGGTGGAGGACGATCGGGACGGCGGCCGTCCTGCTGGTGATTCTCCTCGTGATCCTCCGGCGAAGGCCGCGCGCCCGGGCCGGCTGATCAACGGCCCCGCAGCAAGCGGCGCGCCCTCGGAGCGCACGGCCTTCGTAGCGGGGCTCCCCGGTGACTCGTGGGGCCCACGCCCCTAGAAGAACCCCCAAGGGAACTCCGAGGCCAGGTGGCCTTATCGAATGAAGACGATCTTCCTCGTCTCCTCGATGTCGTCGCCCGCCTTCATCCGGGCGAAGTAGACCCCCTGCGAGACCAGGCGGCCCGAGTCGTCCGTGCCGTCCCAGACATACGGTTCCGGGTGGAACCCCTCGTAGGAGTGGATCGGCGGGAAGTGCCGCACCCGCCGGCCGCCGGCGTCGTAGATGTCGAGCTCGACCCTCACGATCTTGTAGCGCCCCTGCGAAGCCGCCGTCAGCTGCGGGGCGTTCCCCGTGTTCGGATTGTAAGGATCCGGCGGCGCATCTCCCGGCTTGCCGCCTCCGCCTCCCCCGGGCCGGTCGGAGAGATCCCCGCGCGGCACCTTGATCGAGATCATCGTGCTCGTGCGGAACGGGTTCGGCGTGACCAGCGAGATGTGCTCCCCCCTGGTGATGTGGGCGGGGGAGGTCACCTCGGCCGCCCAATCCCAGCGGGCGCCGAGGGCCCGCGCCTCGAGCCGGTAGCGGTAGTGCTCTCCCGGCATCGGCCGTTCGTCAAAGAGGATCATGTCGGAGTCGTCCGCGAGGGTGTGCGTGTAGATCAGCTCCTCGATCCCGTCGTTCCCCCGCCGGTAGAGCGAGGCGACGGCGCCGAACGCCATCCCGTCGATCTTGTAGGAGACGCGCACGCGGCCGTCGTAGTCCGGCATCGCCTCGAAATCGTGAAGGGCGATCGCCTTCACGAAGACGCTCTGCCGGTTCTCTCCCCAGGTCGACTGGTTGCCGACGGTGTTGACCGCCTTGATCCGGATCGTGTGCGGCCCGCCGGTCAGCCCCCGCGGCCGAAACGTGAAGTGAACCCGCGTCGAGTCGCCCCCGAACCCCCCCTCCGGATCGCCGTAGAACCAGAGGGGCTCCTCGTCCTCGTTTACCTGATCGTCGATCCGGTAGATCACGTGCTCGATCGAGTTGAACGTGATGTTCGGGCGGCCTCCCGTCTCTTCCTCCGTCTTCGCCGCGCCGCTCCCCCCGCCGAACGCTTGGTTGATAACCGGCATCACCGCGGCGATCCCGTGGATCTCCGGGTCGACGACGAGGACCGTGTCCGGCAGCGAGTCGGCGTAGACGAATGGGTGCGTGTCGAGCACGTCGGGGATCCCGTCCGGGGGGTTCTCCGACTCCCAGAAGCCCATCTGGCCGAGCGTGAACCGGCAGACGTACGGCGCAGGCACGTCCATGCAGCAGGGGACGTGCGGCTCGCAGTAGTAGTCGTGGTTCAGGCTGTTGCTGTTCCGGATCGCGAGGTATCCCGAGATCGCGTGGCACGGCTGCGAGGTCCCCCCCGCCGGGTACTCGTCGAGCGCCCAGAAGAGGTGCCCGAACTCGTGGATGATGAGGTGCGAGAGGTCCATGCTCCCCGTGCCGTGCGGCGTCACGCGGCCGTTGATGCCGGACGGAACGACGAGGAACGGCCCGCCGAGGTACGCGTAGGCGGTGTACCCGGCTCCCGTGAAGTAAGATACTTTAGGAATAAAGAAGCAGACGCCCCACTCGCACCGCATGTCGATCCGGAGGCTGTCGAGGTACTCGTAAACCGGTCCGAACTCCGTCCCCTTGACGAAGAGGTCGTACCCGAGCGCGTTCATCACCTCCTCGACCCACTCCTTCTGGCCGAGGTGCGGCGGGGTGGTCTGGAAGTTGTGGCTCGTGGGGACGAAGCGCCGGACATCGTAGACGAACCGGACCCCCGGGTAGCCGACGCTCGACGACCAGAAGTCCATCGCCCCCCGCACCTTCGCGTAGACCGTCGAGATCTCGGGGTCCGAGTAGGTGGTCCCCGGGCCGTCGGGGAGGACGACCGCGACCGCGACCTTACCCATCAGGAGCTCGGAGGTCTGGATCATCGAGGTGCCGAACGCGCTCCCATACCTCCGCTCGAGACCCCCCTGCCGCTTGCCGGGGGAATCGTCCGGGGGGACATAGGCCGGCCCGAGAACGAGATCCTCGAAGTCGGTCCCGAGCTTGGCCGGCTCGGGCGGTCCCTCCTCGAGCTCCCGGTTCCAGGAGTCGATGAGGAGCCTCTCGTCGCCGGACGCCTTGGAGAGCTCCGGGGCGGCCGGCTTCCGGTGCAGCTCGGCCACGCGGGAGTCGGCGCGGACCCTCCCCTCGATCGCGGCCGGGACGTCGCCGATCAGGAGGTTCGGCGGGTAGACGTGCGGGAAGCGGGCCCCGGCGTCCTCCCACTCGCCCACGAACTCCCAGAGCTCGTCGATCGAGCCGACCCGGAGGAGGAGGAGCGCGTTCCCCGTGTCCCCCGGACGGTAGGTCCCCTCCGGGATCTCCCGGAAGGGGAGGGCGGACCCGGCGGGCACGGAGCCGAGGAGCAGAAATAGGCATGCAAGGGAACCGGCCAGCAAGGCGAGGCAGGCCCTCGGAGGGCCCCCGGAGATCGGCGAGAAGCGCATTGCAGCCACCTCCTGGATCCTCGTTGGAGGAAGCGTCCAAACCTAAAGACGTCGAAGCAGCCTTCTCCTATCAATTTACTTACGGTTCCGGGAAGCGTCAACGAGAGGGGTGTGTGCTACAATCGCCCGGAGTTCGCCCCGGGGGAGGAGATCGAAGGTGCCGCGCTCGATACCCGTGCTCATGGCTCTCCTCCTTTTCGCGTGCGGGGAAGAGCCTCCCCCTTCCGTGGACGGGATCCTCCTCGTCACGATCGATACCTGCCGCCCGGACCGGATCGGGTGCTACGGGAGCGTGGACGCCCTCACGCCGGCCCTTGACCGGCTGGCGGGGGAGGGGGTCCTTTTCGCGAACTGCGTTGCCCAAGTGCCCACGACCCTCGCCTCGCACACGACGATCCTCTCCTCCCTCTACCCGAGCAGCCACCGGGTCCCGCGAAACGGATTCGGCGTCCCCCCGGACGTTCGCACGGTCGCCCAGATTCTCGGCGAAAGGGGCTTCCGCACGGGGGCCTTCGTCGCGGCGTTCTCGCTCCACCGGACGTTCGGCCTCGATCGGGGTTTCGATGTCTACGACGACATCACCGACGAGAGCCCGGAGGGGGGACAGCTGGAGAGGCGCGCTTCGACCGTCACCGGCTACGCGATCGAGTGGCTCCGGGATGTGGGCGATCGGCCGTTCTTCTTGTGGGTCCACTACTTCGACCCCCACTGGCCCTACGATCCCCCGCGCCCCTACGGTTCGATCCGCCGCGTGCCCGGGGGGATCTACAGCACATCGAGCCTCGAGGACCTCCGGCGGATCCGCTCGGGACTGGGCCCGTTCCGCCCGGAAGACCGCGAGGCGTTCTTCGCCGCGTACGACGGGGAGATCGCGTTCGCCGATCGGTGGCTGGAGCGGCTCCTCGAGGCGGTTCCCGGGCCGAGGCGCTCCCGGCTCCTTCTCCTCGTCGCGGGGGATCACGGGGAGGGGATGGGGGAGCACTCCTACTTCTTCGATCACGGGGAGTATCTCTGGGGGAGCGGGGTGGATGTCCCGATGATCCTCCACGCGCCGGCCCTCGTCCAGGAGCCGAGGATTGAGGAGGCCCCGGTCCGCCTCCTCGACGTCGCCCCGACCCTTCTCGAGGCGGCCGGCGTCCCGGCGCCCGCGGACTTCGAGGGGGAGAGCCTTCTCCCGGCCGCGCGCGGCCCGATCGCTCCGCGCGTCGCCTTTTCCGAGGCGAGCAAGCCGTGGAGCATCGAACCGAAGATGGAGTACCAGAACAAGTACAAGGCGAAGTCGGTCCGGGACGAGCGCTGGAAGTTCGTCGCGACCCCCTACCGGGACAAGAAGGAGCTCTACGATCTGTGGGAGGATCCGGGCGAGCTCCGGAACGTCGCCGGTGTCGAGACGGAAAGGGCGGCGGAGATGGAGCAGACCCTCCTCTCGTGGATCCGGGAGAGGGACCCGGGCTTCCAGCGCGGGGACCTGACGATCGAGGCGGAGATCCGCGAGAAGCTCCGCGCGCTCGGGTACTACTGATCGCTCATGCATGAATCGGTTCGGGGATCGCGGGGCGCCGGACCGGGCCCGGGGAATCGGGGAACGGCGATGCGAAGAGGCCTTCTCGTTCTCGGTTTGGCGGCCGCGTGCGCGGGGTGCTCCCCGCGGGAGGCGCCCCTCCCGGAGCGGATCGTCGTTTTCGGGGTCGACGCGGCCGACCCGGCGGTCGTCGCCGCTCTCCGCGCGAGAGGAGATCTCCCGAACTTCGACCGCCTTCTCGAGGAGGGATTCTCCGCCGACCTCGTCGTGGACGAGCCGTTCTTCTCCCCCCGCATCTGGACGTCGATCTTCACCGGGTTCCGCCCCGAGGCGCACGGAATCGAGAGCTTCACGCTCCCCGCCGGCCCGGAGGGGAGGAGGATCCCCGTCACGTCGAACCTGATCCGGCGGAGACCCGTCTGGGACATCCTCGGCGAGGCGGGGATCACGGTCGGCGTGGTCGGGCATTGGGTCACGTGGCCCGCCCGGCCGGTGAACGGCTTCCTCCTCTCGAACTACACGTGGCCCCCGACCGAGGACTTCGAGAAGGAGTGGAGCCCCGCGGCGGACTGGGACACGGTCGGGATGCGGACCTATCCCGAGGGGGTCGACGCGGAGGCGGCGGGCGCGGTCCGGGAGGAGCGCTACTTCCGGGCGGCGGACTTCCCGAACGCGGACCGGCTCGACCCCGCGCTCCGCCACTACCTCGAGAAAGACCTCGCGTACCTGAACGCCGCGTTCGCCCTTTTCGACGAGCGGAGGCCCCGTTTCTTCACGTTCTATCTGGAAGCGACCGATTTCTTTCCACATAAATTGTGGATGTTTCATCGATACTACGAGACCGAGAGGTTCGGTGGATCGATGGAGGGGCTTCCCGTTCCGGAGAACCCTCCCCCGCGGGCGGTCGTCGACACGTACGGTCCGATGGTGGCGGAAACCTATCGCCTCGCCGACCGCGTCCTTGGGGAGATTCTCGAGCGGGTCGATCTCCTGAAGGACGCCGTTCTCGTCGTCTCCGACCACGGCTTCCGAACGTACCCGCCGGGGACGGTGCTCCACGTGGGGGACGACCGGTTCGTCGAGATGCCGTTCTGGCACGGCGACACGGGGATCCTCCTCGCAGGCGGCGCTCCCTTCCGGCGGGGGAAGCTCGAGGCCCCGGTTCGCCCCGAGGACGTGACGGCGCTCCTTCTCGCCGCCTTCGGGCTCCCCGTCGGGGCGGAGATGGACGGGACGATCCCCGAGGGGGCGTTCCGCGAGGGCTTTCTCCGCGACCATCCGATCCGTTTCGTGGAGAGCTGGGAGAGGGAGCCGGCGGGCGACGAGACGCCGATCGAGAGTCCTTTCGACGAGAGGATGCTGGAGAAGCTGAGGAGCCTTGGGTACATCCACTGACAAGCCGCCCGTTCGCCTCGTCGGGGTTCTGTTCTTCGCGTCCGCTCTCCTCCTCTACCTTCTCACGCTGGCGCCGTCGGTTCAGCCTGGGGACGGCCCCGAGCTGACCGTCGCCGCACGGGTTCTGGGCGTCCCTCATCCGTCCGGGTATCCGCTCTACACCGCGATCGGGCGGCTCTTCACCCTCCTTCCCTTCGGCTCGGTCGCCGCACGGATGAACCTCTTCGCGGCGGTCGCCGGAGCGGCGGCGGTCGGGCTCTTCGGTGCCTGGATCCTCCGCGTCACCGGGTCGGTTCCGGCGTCGTTTCTCACCGCGGCCGCTCTCGCGACCTCGCGAACCTTCTGGCGCGAATCGACATCGGCGGAGGTCTACACACTCTCCGCCCTCTTCCTCGCGCTCCTTCTCCTCGTCCTGCCGGAGAGGAAGGACCCACGTCGCGTGCTCGTCTCCGCGTACCTCTGGGGGCTCGCCCTCACGAACCACCTCGCGCTCGCTTTCGTCCTACCGCCATTCGCGCTCCTCATGCTTCTCAAGGGCCGCCCTTCCCCGCGCCCGTTCCTCCTCGCCAAGGTCCTCTTCCTTGTCGGCCTCACACCGTACGCGCTCCTTCCGGTGCGCGCGTCGCTCGGGCCGCTCTGGAACTGGGGGGACACAGCCTCGTTCGGGAACCTCATCGCCCACGTTGCCGGCACGAAGTACTGGGGGTATCTCGCGGGAGGGGGGATGACGGGAGGGCTCGCCGGCTGGGCGAAGGGGCTCGCGTGGGAGCTCACGCCGGCCGTCTGGATCGCGGTTCCGCTCGGTCTTTGGTTTCTCGGGAGGGAGAGGCGCGATCTGCTCTTCCTCGTCCTCGCCGGATCGGTTCTCACGCTCGCCTACACCTTCCGGTACGGGATCCACGACCCGGAGGCGTACTTCATCCCCGTCCACATGCTCCTCCTCGTCCCCGCCGCGTTTCTCCTCGCGCGCTCCGGCAGGGTCGCGGGGCGCGCGGCGGCGCTTCTCCTTCTCGCCGCGGTCGTCGCTCAGGGCGCGCGAAACCGGCCGGGCGACCGTCTCCTCCTCGACGAGCACCTCGCGAACGTTCTCGCGACGGTCGAGGAGAACGGAGCGCTCGTCGTCGAGGGGGACGCGGAGACCTTCGGACTGCTTTATGCGACGATCGCCGAGGGAAAAAGGACCGATCTCGCCCTCTGGAACCCGGTTCTCGATCTCCTTCCGGAGGGCCCGCTCTTCGAGCGTTTCGGTCCTCCGCCCGGCTCGAGGCTTCCCGGCTGGAAGGGAGCCGCGCTCGCCGAGGCGGTTCGATCGGGCGTTCCGATCTACGCGGCGGCGGAGAACGACGAGATCCGTCCGGGTGGGGACTTCCGGCTGGAGCCGTGGGGGATTCTCTTTCGCTACGTGCGCGGGGGGGAAGACCCGGACGGCGAGGGGCGGAGGGCGCTCTGGGAGCGCTACCGAACGGAGGCCGTCGGGGAGGTCTCCCCGCGATCCGGATACCTCGCTCGCGTGCTCGCCGCCTCGTACCCCGTTCAGGAGAGCCGCCGGGCCCTACTCGAGGGGAGGGAGGAGGAGGGGCGCGCCCTCCTCGAGAAAGCCCTGTCGATCGGCGGGGACACGGCCCCCGTTCTGAACAACGTCGCCCTCGCGTACGAGCGGATCGGCGAGACCGGCCGGGCGAGGGAGCTCTACGAGCGCGCCGAGGAGGTCTCGAGCGACCGGCTTCCCACCCTGAACCTCGCCAGGCTCGACAGGGAGGAGGGGAGAGGCGAGGAAGCGGAGGAGCGCTACCGCGCCGTGATCGAGGAGGACCCGCGTCTCCGATACACGGCCCTCCTCGAGCGCGGGACCGCCGCCCTCGAGAGGGGGGAGCCTGAAGAGGCGTTCGCCCTCTTCGAGGAGGCGGTGAGGGACCGTCCTCGTGAGGCGGGCGCCTTCGTCGGAATGGGAGAGGCGCGCGTCCAGTTGGGCGATCTCGACGGCGCGCGCTTCTTCTTCCGCTGGGCGGAGCAGAGACGTCCCGGAATGGAGAGGCTCGGGGAGCTCCGGATCGCGGGACGCCTCGAGGAGGAGGGGGAGCCGGAGGAAGCGATGGCGATCTGCAGGAAGCTCCTCGAGTCCGATCCGGGCGACGGGGAGGCCCTTGACCTATTCGCCGCCCTCGCCGCCGCCGCGGGCCGGCCGGAGGAGGCGGACTCGCTCTTCGAGAGGGCGCTCCGTGGCGCCGGGGGCCAGGCCGGAATCGCGAACCGGTACGCGTGGTTTCTGGCGGAGGAAGGGCGCCGCCTCGATCGCGCGCTCTCTCTCGCCCGGGAGGCACGCGCCCTCGACCCGGGGGATCCGTGGTTCGCGGACACGGAGGGTTGGGTTCTCTACCGGCTCGATCGAACCGCAGAGGCGTCCGCCTCTCTGGAGGAAGCTCTTCGCCTCGGGCATCCGGGCGCGGACCTCCGCTACCGGCTCGGCCTCGCCCTCGTCCGGTCCGGGCGGAGGGGGGGGGGCGAGGAACGGCTTGCCGAAGCTCTCGATCTCGATCCGGGCTCTGCGTACGCGCCGGAAGCGCGAGCGCTTCTCGCCGGCGCGGAGGCTAAGGTCCCGCCTCCCCCTCCCAGAAGATGACGCGGTTCTTTCCCGCCCGCTTCGCCGCGTAGAGAGCCTGATCCGCGCGCTCGAGCAGCTCGCGGCGCGTCTCGGCGGTCTCCCGCCCGGCCGTCGTGTTCTCCGGGTGGAGGGCGATGCCGATCGACGTGGTGAGGCGGAACGGCTTTTCCCCCTCCGCCGGGATCGAGGCGTCCTGAACGAGCGCCCGGAGGCGCTCGCAGATCACCTTCACCTGCTCGCGCGACGCCCCGGGGAGGAGGATCGCGAACTCCTCGCCGCCGTAGCGCGTCACGAGGTCGATCCGCCGGACGTGATCACGGAGGATCTCGGCGACGCGGGCGAGGACGAGGTCGCCGGTCGGGTGCCCGAAACGATCGTTGACCTCCTTGAAGTTGTCGAGATCGACCATCACGAGGGCGAGCGGCGTGTTCTCGCGTCCCGCGCGCTCCAGCTCGCGGAGGATTTGCTCCTCGAAGAAGCGCCGCGTGAACACGCCGGTGAGGAGATCGATGTAGACCATCTTCTCGAAGTGCTTCGCGCTCCGGATCCGGCCGGCCGCGAGGAGGGCCACGAGCGAGAGGGCGCCCCGCTTGTTCTCGTCGAAGGCGTCCGTTTCGGCATGAAGGACCTCGAGGACGCCGAAGGTCTCCTCGCCGGCGCGAAGGGGAAGCGCCGCCGCGCTCCGCGCCTCCTCCGCTTCCGCCCGCGCGGCGAGGCGGAGGTCGAGCGCGAGATCCGGTACGTAGAGCGGATCGCCTCCGCGGCGGAAGTGCTCGCGGAACGGCGCGGCGAGAACGGAGCGCTCGGCCGGCTCGAAGGGGGTCGACGGGGGCGGGTCGGCGAGGGAGATGAAGCGGACCCGCGCCGCGGGGAGGAGCACGCCGAGGAACGCGGCGATTCTCCGGAGGGCGTCCCCCAGCTCGTCGTCCGAGGATTCCGAGGCGGCGCCGGTGAGAACCTCCTCGAGGGCGCGCTTCGTCTCCTCGGTCGCCATCTCCGGCGCGAGGATCGGGCGGAAATCGAACCGGTACTTCGGAGCGGGCGGCTCCGGGGGGCAGAGGGTGACGCGGACGAGTCCGCGCCGGTCGTGATAGGTGACCGCGCCCTCTGCGGACCTCCCGAGATCCTCGCGGGCGAAGAGCCCCTTGGCGGCGAGGGCCTCCAAGACGAGCGCGGAGGCCCCGTGAAGCGAGGCCTCGCTCCCCTCCGAGAGGCTCTCCTCCACGACGCGCCGGATCGTCTCGTCCAGGAGGTGGACGGGGAGCACCTCGCGGAGAAGCCTTGCGTAATCGATGTTGCCCATGCTCCACGGTCCTCAGCCTACGGTATACCGAAATTATTGTACCATTTTGCGATGTGCCTTGGCAAGACCGCGGGCCGGGCGGCGCGCCGGCGGCTGTCCTTTCATGTCTCAGGGACGGACGCCCCGGACGATGACGGGGGCCGGGGTCCGTGTGGTATCCTCCCGCCAGGAGGTACGTTCCCATTCGCGAGAGGCGCGCCGAGCTTTTCTTCCTCGCGGTCTTTTCCGCCCTTCTCGCCCTGCACGCCCTCTCGTTCCGCTACACCGTCGACGACGCGTTCATCTCCTTCCGGTACGCCGAGAACTGGGCCCTGGGGGAGGGGCCGGTCTTCAACCCGGGGGAGAGGGTCGAGGGGTACACCAACTTTCTCTGGACCGCTCTCATCGCGGCCGCCCTCCGCGGCGGCATCGAACCGGTTCTCTTCTCGCGGGCCGCGGGGATCGCGTTCGGGGTCCTGCTCCTCTGCCTCGCGTTCCTCCACGCGCGCGAGAGGCTCTCCCCCCGCGCGGCGGTGCTCCTTCTCCCCCCGGCGATCGCGGCGAACGGAGCGTTCGCCCTCTGGTGCGGCGCGGGGCTCGAGACCCCGCTCTTCGCTCTTCTTCTCTTCGCGGGAGTCGCGGCGGCGTCTTCCGCGGAGAGCGCCCGGGGTTTCGCTCTCGCCTCGCTTCTTCTCGTGCTCGCGACGCTCACCCGCCCGGAGGGGGCGCTCGTCTTCGCGGTTGTTCTCCTCGATGCCCTCGCGCTCCGACGAGTCCCGTTGGGGCGCGCACTGCCGGGTCTACTTCTCTTTCTTCTCGTCGCTGGCGCGCATGAGGCGTGGCGGATCGCCTACTACGGGGAGGCGCTCCCGAACACGTTCTACGCAAAGACCGGCGGAGGGCTGTTGGCCCTGAAGCGAGGCCTCCTCTACGTCGCCCGCTATCTCGGGCCGTTCGGGGGGTGGACCGCCCTCGCTCCCCTGCCGCTTCTCTTCGTCGGCGGCATCCGCCGGTGGGAGCGGACGTTTCTTGTTGTCTTGATCGTTTATATACTTTACGTCGTCTGGGTCGGCGGCGACTCCCTCCCCTTCTATCGTTTTCTCGCGCCGGCCGTTCCCCTCTTCGCCCTGCTCGCCGTCTCCGGCCTCGCCCGCCTTCTCGGCGATCCGGGCGGTTCGGTCGGTGGGGGGCGCCTTGCCGCGCTTGCGTTTCTCCTCGCCGTTCCCCTCCTCAACACGTTCGGCGGGGCGACGCTCCGGTTCCTCGGGGAGGACCGGGATCGGGTGGAGCTCCACTGGAAGGTCATCGGCGGGTGGCTCCGGGAGAACGCGGAGGAGGGGGCGTCGGTCGCGGTCACCACCGCGGGGGCGATCCCCTACTACTCGAAGCTCCCCGCGATCGACATGCTCGGGATCAACGACCGGACGATCGCCCGGCGGCGGATGCCCGGGATGGGGGGCGGGATCGCCGACCACGAAAAGCACGACATGGACTACGTTCTTTCGCGGCGGCCGACCTACATCCTCCACTACCCGTTTCTGCTTCCCGAGCCTCTCTTCACGACCGGGCAGTTCCGCACCCCTTGGAACCGCGGCCTCGAGGGGCTCCTCGCGAACGACACGTTCGACCGGGAGTACGGGGGGGAGAGCGCCGCGATCACACCCCCCGGGTCGGGCCGTCCCCTCCATCTCGTCTACTTCAGGCTGAGGGAGGGCGGAGGGAGCTGATGCGGAGGAGTCGCCTTCGGGCCGAGCGGCCTCCCGTGATACTCCTTCTCTTCCTCTTCGCCTTTCTCCTTCTCCTCTCCGGACGCGTGCTTTCCTCGCCCGATCTCGGTTGGCACCTCCGCGCGGGGGAGCGGATCGTGAGGGAGCGCGTGATTCCCACGACCGACACGTTCACGCACACCGTTCCCGGAAATCACTGGTGGGTGAACCAGCCGCTCGCCGAGGTGCTCTTCTGGGCGGTGTACCGGGGGTTCGGACCGGGGGGCCTGATCCTCCTCCGCGCGGCGATCGTGACCTTCATCTTTCTCGTCGTTCTCCGGACCAGCCGGCTCTCCGAGTCCCGGAACGAGCTTGTGACCGCGGGAGTTCTCCTCCTCGCCATGCTCGCCTCCTCCTCCCACATGCTCCTCAGGCCGAACACGATCTCGGTGATGCTCCTCGCGGTGACCGCGGGGGAGGCGGAGAAGCTGAGAAGGGGGCGGCCGGCTCGGTTCTGGCTCCTCCCCTTCCTCTTCGCCGTCTGGGTCCACGTGCACCCGGGGTTCCTGTTCGGAGCGGGGCTCCTCGCCTGCACCGTCGCCGGGGAGGCGGTGAGGCGGCGCGTCCCCGCCTTTCGCGGGGATCTCCCGCTTCTCGACCGCCGCTCCTTCTCAAGGCTCGTCCGCGTTTCGGTTGTCGCGGTCGGTTCGGCCCTCGCGCTCGGCGCCCTTTCCAACCCCTCCGGGATCGCCGCGATCCTCCTTCCCCTCGGCCTTCTTCGGACAGACTACTTCTTTCGTGTGTTAAACGAATTCCAGCCCGCCGGTCTTCTCCGCGACCGGTTCTTCGTCGTCCTCTTCGTCGTCGCGGGGCTCTCCGTGCTGCCGAGAAGGCGGCGCGACGCGACCGAGATCCTGCAGCTCCTCCTGTTCGGGCTGTTCGCAGTCCGCGCGGTTCGCCTGATCCAGCCGTTCGCCGCGGTCGCCGCCCCGATCGCGATCCGAAACCTCGCCCCGTGGGCGAACCGGATCCTCCCGGACGCCTCAGCGGCCGCCCGGGCCTGCCGCGCGCTCGCCGCGGCGGGGCTCGCCGCTCTCTTCGTCTGGTGGTGGGGGAACGACCCCCTCCGGATCCCCGTTCCCCCCGAGTGGAGCGTCCGCCGCGACACGTGGGCGTGGGGGCGGATGAACTACCCGATCCGCGCGTTCCGTTTCATCGATCGGAACGGGCTCCCCGGGGAGGTCTTTCACCCGGTCCGGTTCGGAGGGCCGTTCATCTGGTACTTCCATCCCCGGCGAGGCAGCTTCATCGACGGGCGGGTCGAGGTGTTCGGCGAGGAGTTCTGGAAGAACATTTATTCACGAATCATCAGCCGCGGGCCGGGATGGGAGGGGCTTCTCGGGCGGTACCGCGTGAACACGCTTCTCCTTCCGATCGATCAACCGGAGGGCCCGGACCCTCTCAGCGCGGGCGCGGCCGCTCTCCCGGAGTGGGCGGTCGTCTACTTCGACGACGACGCGATGATCCTCGTGCGAAGGAGCGCGCTCGAAGCCGAAAGCGCTGCGCGTCTCGTGCTCACGGCCGTCGATCCCCTGTCGGGGGCCGCCCCGCGGAGCTACGAAGAAGAGGTCCTCGCGCGCGCCGGGCTCCGCCGTTGCCGCGAGGCCGGCGGGTCCCAGAGGGCGCTCCTGCAGGAGATGGAGCTTTTCGCGCTCCGCGGGGAATGGGAGGCGGTCGCCTCGGCCGGCGACGGAATCCTCGCGCTGCGCGGGCGCCCGCACCTCCGGCGCGCGCTCCACCTTCTCCGCGGAGAGGCCCGCTTCCGCGCGGGGGACTGGAGGGGAGCGAAGGAGGACTGGGAGGGGGCGGGGGGCCTGCAGGACGCGCGCATGGACCTTTCGCTTCTCGAGTACATGGAGGACGGGAGGACCGAGCGTCTCGAGGCCGCCGCGGCCGATCCCGCCGGCGAGCTCGCGCGGCTCGCCGCCCTGGTCCGGGATGCGGGGGATCATGCGGGCGCCGCGGCCCTCCTCCGCAGAGCGGTGCGGATCGGAGGGAGGGGGGAGCACCGGAACGAGCTCGCCTGGACGCTGCTCGAGGGAGATCTGGAGCCGGTCGAGGCGCTTCGCGAGGCGGCCGAGGCGGTCCGGGCGGTGCCGGGGGACCCCTACGCGCGGGGGACGCGGGCGCGCGCGCTGGAACGGTCCGGCGACGCCGAGGGGGCGGAGAGGGATCTGCGCGAGGCGATCCGTCTCCTTCCAGCGGAGGAGTACCGG
>JBDRFQ010000107.1:0-3819 GCA_043818685.1 Candidatus Eiseniibacteriota bacterium | reverse complement strand
CGCGCCGAGCTCATCGCCAGGAACCTGCGCCTCGTCATCAGCATCGCCAAACGGTACCAGGGAATGGGCCTCTCCCTCGAGGACCTGATCGAGGAGGGGAACATCGGGCTCATGAAGGCGGTCGAGCGGTTCGAGGTCGAGCGGGGCCTTCGCTTCAGCACGTACGCGTCCAAGTGGATCCGGCAGGCGGTCACGCGAGCCCTCGTCAACAAGAGCCGGACCGTGCGGATCCCGGCCAACGTCCTCGTCCTGATCAAGCAATACCTGACCGCCCAGCGGGAGCTCCTCCAGGAGCTGGGCCGCGCCCCCACGGCTGAGGAAGTGCGCGAGCGGGTCGGGCTTCCCCGGAGGCGGTTCCTCGAGATCGCGCGGCTCGCGAAGGGAATCCTCTCGCTCGATCAGCCGATCGAGGTGGACGTGAACGCGCACGTCCTGCACGACATCCTCGCCGACGGAAGCGCTGTGAGCCCGCTCGAACAGGCGATGGAAGGGCTGCAGCGGGATCTCATCGTGCGCCTCCTCGATGCCCTTCCGGAGCGGGAGGCCCGGATCCTCCGGATCCGCTACGGGTTCGAGACCGGGGAGCCCCGCTCGCTCGAGCAGACCGGGAGGGTTCTCGGAGTGACTCGCGAGCGAATCCGCCAGCTGGAGGCGCGGGCGCTCCGCAAGCTGCGGGACCTCCTCGCCCACATGCAGGCGGCTCCGAGCAGCGCCGCCGCCGGGCAGGTCGCATAGAGAGAACCCCCTCGTACCAGGCAAGCCCCGCACGGACGTCCCGTGCGGGGCCTCGCGTCTTCTCGCGGCGCCCGCGCCCCCGACCGTCAAGAACTCCGCTTCGGCGCCGATACTCGGAGCGAACCGGGTTTCTGAGCAAAGGTGGGGGACAAGATGACGATTCTTCTCGGTATCGCGGTGTACTTCGCGCTGGCCGTGTTCGTCGGCCGTTTCCTCTCGCTCTCCACACGGGGCACGGTCGCCTACCTGGCCCCGAGCGCTCCCCTGCACGGGCCGGCCCAAGACCGGAGCCCGAGCCCCAAGAAGGCGGGCGCGAGGGAGGTACGCCCGGAAAAGAAAGCGGAAAACGTGGAGCAGGAAACGCTCCGATAGGGGATCACGAACAGCAAGATCGCCGAAACGCCCCGTCCTTCGCGGTCGGGGCGTTCTTGTCGCTCCCCGCGGGCGCCGCCCCCCGTGCGCCTTTCCTCGGCGGCGTGCGCCCCGGAGGAATCTCGGGTAGAATGAACAACGACTATGGCCCACATCCTCTTTCTCGAGCCGTACTTCGGAGGCTCCCATCGGGCATTCGCCGAGGGGCTCGCCCGCCACTCGCGCCACACGGTCCGTCTCGTCACCGCGCCGGGACGGTTCTGGCGGTGGCGGATGCGGGGAACGGCCCCCGAGTTCGCCCGCCTGGTCCGGGGGACGGAACCGCCCGACCTTTTCTTCGTCTCCTCGATGCTCGGCCTCGCCGAGTTCCTCGGGCTCGCGCCGGAGGGTTTCCGGAGGGCGAGGCGCGTTCTCTACTTTCATGAGAACCAGCTCACCTACCCGCTGCCCGAGGGGGAGCGCCGCGACCTCCACGTTGTGATGACGCAGATCACATCCGCGCTCGCGGCGGATCGGATCCTGTTCAACTCCGCGCATCACCGGCGCGAGCTTCTCGCCGCGATCCCCGGGTTCGTCCGCGCTCTTCCGGACCGGAAGCCGCGCGGGATCGCTGGCCTCTTCCGGGAGCGCTCGACGGTCCTTCCGCCCGGAGTCGACTACGAATCGCTCGGGGCTCCGCGGACGCCGACCGGACGAGGTACCGCCAAGCCGGTTCTTCTTTGGAACCACCGCTGGGAGCACGACAAGGGAAGGGACACGTTTCTCGATCTCGTGCGGCACCTAAAGAGGAGGAAGGTCGGATTCCGGCTGGTCGTGACGGGTGCTCCGCGCGGGGCGCGCTCCGATCTCTTCGAGGAGCTTCCGCGCGCGGCCGGAAGCCGTCTCGAGCACGTCGGTTTCGCCCCGACACGAGCCTCCTACGCCCGGCTCCTCGCGGGCGCCGACCTCGTCGTTTCGACGGCGCGCCACGAGTTCTTCGGGATCTCGGTCTTGGAGGCGATCCATGCGGGGGCGTTCCCGCTTCTCCCGAAGAAGCTCTCCTATCCGGAGATCCTTCCCCCTTCGCGGTTCGGACCGTGCTACTACGAGACGCGGGAAGAGCTCCACGAACGCGCCGAGACCTATCTCCGGAACGGCACCCCCCCGGCCGCGGGGCTCCAGGAGGCGATCGCGCGATTCGCGTGGCCTGAGGTCGCGCGGCGCTACGACCGCCTCTTCGACGAGCTCGTGGAACAGAGCCCCCGCTGACCCGCCCGCCTCGCTGGTGCGAGCGGACAGCAGCCAGCAGGTCCCGCCGTTCGAAAGCACCAAGAACCGGCGAGCCCCGAGAGACCCTGGATGCCGAGCCGTCCGGGGACGCAGCCTCCGCGGGCGGCGGGCGCTTGCGTTCCGGCCCGGCTCCTGTACTATCTTGCCGAGGTGTCGGTTCGGGAAACCGACGAACAAGGACCCAACTCCCAGCTCGCCCGGACATCGCTCCCCTTCACCGGGCGGCCGAGGATTCGAGGAAAGGAGCGCGCGCCCATGCCCGTCGCGGACCATGCGGCCTACCGCCGGATGCTGGAGAACGCCCGCAAGAACCGATTCGCCTACCCGGCGATCAACATCACGTCGGAGACAACGGCGAACGCCGTGCTCCGCGGTTTCGCCGAAAAAAAGAGCGACGGGATCATCCAGGTCTCGACGGGCGGAGGCGAGTTCGCCTCCGGGCTCGGCGTCAAGAACGCGGCGAAGGGCGCGGTCTGGCTCGCCGAGCACGTCCACCTAGCCGCGGCGGAGTACCCGGTCTACGTCGCTTTGCACACGGATCATTGCCAGCCGAAGAAAGTGGAGAGCTTCCTCGTGCCGCTCATCGAGGAGACGGAGAGGCGCCGGGCGAAGGGGCTCCCGAACCTCTACAACAGCCACATGTTCGACGGCTCCGAGCTTCCGCTCGAGAAGAACATGGACCTGGCGGTCCCCCTCCTCGAGCGCTGCCACAAGAACGAGATCATCCTCGAGGTCGAGGCGGGCGTGGTCGGCGGAGAGGAGGACGGCGTCTCCCACGAGGACGCGCCGAGCGAGAAGCTCTACACGACTCCCGGGGACATGGTCGAGGTCTACAAACGGCTCTCGGCGGTGAAGGGGTCGCGCTACATGTTCGCCGCTACCTTCGGCAACGTGCACGGGGTCTACAAGCCGGGAAACGTGAAGCTCCGCCCGAAGATCCTGAAGGACGGGCAGGCGGCCCTCCGGAAGGAGTTCGGAGAGGGAGCTTTCTTCTGGCTCGTCTTTCACGGCGGGTCCGGGTCGAGCCCGGAAGAGATCCACGAAACCCTCTCGTACGGCGTGATCAAGATGAACGTCGACACGGACACCCAGTATGCCTTCACCCGACCGATCGTGGACCACATGATGAAGCAGTACGACGGCGTCATGAAGATCGACGGGGAGGTGGGGGACAAGAAACAGTACGATCCGCGGTCTTATCTGAAGAAAGCGGAGGAGGGCATGGCCGGTCGCGTCATGCAGGCCGTGGACGATCTCCGTTCGGCGGGGACCACGTTACACGGGAAGTAGCGCCCGCGGGCCGGGGCCATTATGTTCGCGTACCAAAGCACGGGGGGCTTCTTCGCCCGGGTCGCGGAGGGGCCCGAGGAAACGGCGGTCGCCGAGCTCGCCCGTCTCGGGGCGACCGAGGTCCGGGCGGACTACCGGGGCGCCTCGTTCCGC
>JBDRFQ010000106.1:0-25774 GCA_043818685.1 Candidatus Eiseniibacteriota bacterium | reverse complement strand
GAATAGAGTGCGGGCGCGAACCACCCGCCCCCTACGATCCCTCCCCGTACAGCGGCGAGTAGCTCCGCAGGCGCCGAACCGTCTCGATGACCCTCGCCGCCGCGAAGTCGATCTCCTCCCCGGTCGTCTCGCGGCCGAGCCCGAAGCGAACCGTCGAGAGAGCCCTCTCCACGCCGAGCCCGATCGCGAGAAGCACGTGCGACGGCCGGAAGCTCCCGGACGAGCAGGCGGACGCCGGCGTGATCGCGACCTCCTCGAGATCCATGAGAAGCGCTTCCGCCTCGACATACTCGAACGTGAGGCTGAGGGAGCCCGGGAGCATGCGCTTCGGATCCCCGTTCCGCGCGACGCGGTCGAGCGATGAGACGATTCTCTCATACAGGCGGTCCCGGAGGGCGGCGACTCTCGCCGCGTCCGCCTCCATCCGCTCCCGCGCGAGAGAGGCGGCGCGCCCGAGCCCGACCGCTCCCGGCACGTTCACCGTTCCGGAACGCATCTTCCGCTCGTGGCCCCCTCCGTGGATCTGGGCCTCGAGGCGCACGTGCGGGTTCCGCCTCCTGACGTAGAGCGCCCCGATCCCCTTCGGCCCGTAGATCTTGTGCCCCGACGCGGAGAGGAGATCGATGCACATCGCCTCCACGTCGATGGGGACCTTGCCGAACGCCTGCGCCGCATCGGTGTGAAAGAGGACGCCCCTCTCGCGCGCGATCGCGCCGATCGCCTCCAGCGGCGCGATCGTCCCGATCTCGTTGTTCGCCGCCATCACCGTCACGAGCACCGTGTTGTCGAGAATCGCGTCCCGCACCCTCTCCGGGTCGATGCTCCCCTTCCCGTCGACCGGAAGGTAGGTCACGGCGGTCCCGCGCCCCTCGGCGTGCGCCAAAGGGTCGAGCACGGCCGCGTGCTCGGTGACGCAGGAGACCACGTGGCTTCCCGCGTAGCCGTGATCCTCGAGAACCCCCTTGATCGCCAGGTTGTTCGACTCGGTCGCGCCGCTCGTGAAGAGGATTTCCTTCGGCCTCGACCCGATCAGCCCCGCGATCTCCTCTCGCGCCCGCCCGATCGCCTCTTCCGCCTCCCATCCGTAACGGTGGCTCCGGCTCGCCGGGTTGCCGAAGGTCCGGGTGAAGAAGGGGAGCATCGCCTCCAGAACGAGCGGATCGCACGGGGTGGTCGCGTGGTGGTCGAGGTAGACGGGAAGCCTCACGTTCGCGTCCTTTGCCGCTCGGGGGACCCGTTGCTGCACATCAGATTGAACTTAGTAGCCCCCGGGCGGCCCGTCAAGCCGCCGTCCGGCGGCCGGTCTTATCCGACGCGAGCCGCCTCCTCCCGAGAATCGCGGGGAGGCTGAGGAAAAGGATCGCGAAGATGACGAGGAGCGCGCCGGCGAGCTCATGTGCGCTCGGCGGGCGCCTCCCGAAGAGGATCGCGAGGGTGAACGAGGCGAGGACCCCCGCGAGAATGCTCGAGGAGCGGTTCACCGGGATGCAGAAGGTGTTCTCGCGACGGTCCAGGTAGATCAGCGTACCGAAGATACCGGTCCCCTGCGAGAAGATCCCCGCCAGCACGACATACGCGACCGCGTGCGCCCCCGGAAGCCCGCCGAAGCCGGCCCGCACCTGGCCCGCCATCTCCCCCCTCCCGAAGAGGGCGACGAGCGCGAGGAGAACCATGAGGAAGGGGGTCGCCACCATCTGCTCCTCGACGAAGTAGCGGATGTTCAGCGCGGTGTCGTGGGACTTCGCGATCCGGCTCATGAACTGGAAGCGCACGAAGTACGCGGCCAGGTACGCCGCGACGTCGATCGCGCAGAGGATCGTGATCGCGTATCCCCCTCTCTCCGTGAACGCGACGACGAGAGCGGCGAGGCTGAGGAGCATCCCGGCGGCGGAGAACCAGCGCACGCTCCGCCGGTTGAGCGAGTCCACGATCGGGCCGAGGATCAGCACGCCCCCCCGCATGAGGAGCATCACGAAGACGATCGAAACGCCGCTGAAGGTGTAGGCGAGGTTCGTCGTCACGATGACGAGCGCGGTGCAGACTCCGGAGAGCGCCGTCCAGAGCGACGGGAAGGGAATCTCCACGCCGAGCACGCTTCTCCTTCCCGGGTACTTCCACCATCGGATGATCGAGATGAAGATGAACATCGACACGAGAGAGGAGGCCACCTGGATCGGCTGGAGCGTGAGCCCGGCGAGCCGCCCCGGGAGGCCGGGCAGAACCCCGTCCGAGGTGGCGCGCACCAGGGCGCTGTAGGGCCAGTAGCAGGCGAAGTACCCGAAGGCCATCCACCAGATCGGAATGCGCGGCGCACCGGTTCGGCTCATCTCTCCTCCCGCGAGCGAAAAGGGAGCGCGGCGGCCGGAGAAAAAGGGCTTCTCCCGCCCGCCCCGCGGGGCCGGGAACTCAGAGGGTCTCCGGCGGCTTCTTCTTCGACCTCTTGAGGAGCTCGCTGATCTTGTCCATCGTCTCCTTGACCACCTTCGGGTCCTGCCCCTTCAGCTCCTCGAGGAGCTTGAAGAGCTGCATGGCGGACGCCGCGTCGTCGTCGTCGGGGATCTTCAGCTCGCCGGTGTCGATCGCCCCCTGAATCACCGGGTGGAAGCGGTCGATGATGGAGGGGAGCCCCATCAGCACGCGCATGAATTGGCTCTTGGTGAGCTTCGCGTCCTCGAGCGGGAACTCGATCACGGCGAGGATCTCGCCGTCGATCGGATCGTACTCGTACTGGAGCATCTTCGTGCGCCAGGAGACGAACATGCACGCCTTGAGAACGGCGAGCGCGTGCGGGCCCTCTTTGTACACGTAGGCTTTCGGAGCGAGAACCTCGATGAACTCCCCGTCCTCGTACAGCTGGATCACGATCACGAGCTGGTTCGCGCCCTCGGGGTTCGTGTAGTTCTTCATCCGGAAGCCGGTGATCACGTGGTCCTTGTCTTCCCGCGGCTTGTACTTGAGGCTCTCGCCGTCGAGAAACCCCATGATCTCCTTCAGGGTGGTCGCCATCCGTCATTTCTCCTTTTCTCTACCGGCCTCGAGCAGCTCCCGGAGTTCCTCGCCGCCCAGCGTCTCCTTCGCCTTGACCCCCTCGGCAAGGCGGAGGAGGCGGTCCTTCTGGTTCCCGAGCAGCTCGAGAACCGCCCCCTCTTCCTCCTCGAGCAGCCTTCGAGAGGCGGCGATCGCCTCGTCGTGGGCCGACGACTCGAGCGGCATGCCCTCCGCGATGGAAAGGCCTTGCTTCACCCCGGGGAGGCTGACCGGGCCGAGCCCGTCGTCCATCCCCCACGCGACGGTCATGCGGAGGGCGAGCGCGGACGCGCGCTCGAGATCCTCCGAGCACCCGCTCGTCACCCCGTCCGCTCCGAGAACCATCTTCTCCGCCGCCCGCCCCGCGAGCAGAACGCGAAGAATGCCGCGGAGCCGCTTGCGGCTCTGATCGACGTAGTGCCGCGTGGGAAGGTGCTCGGTGAAGCCGAGCGCCCGTCCGCGGGGAAGGATGGAGATCTGGCTCACCGGCTCGTCAAGAAAGATCAGGTGCTGGGCGAGAGCATGCCCCGCCTCGTGGATCGCCGTGCTCCACTTCGAGGCGTCGTCGAGAAGCACGCGTTCCGACGAGAGCCCGAAGCGCACCGTCGTGATCGCCTCGTCCAGGTGGCGCCGGGCGATCCGCTTGGCCCCCTCGCGAAGGGCAACGAAGCCCGCCTCCTTGCAGATCTGCATGATGTCGGCCCCCGAGAGGCCGGCGGTGCGCCCCGCGAGGACGGCGACGTCCACGTCCTCCTCCACCTCGACGCGGCGGAGGTGCACGCGGAAGATCTCCTCGCGCGCCGGTGCGTTCGGGATCGGGACCTCGATCGAGAGGTCGAACCGCCCGGAACGGACCAGGGCGGGGTCGAGGATGTCCGCACGGTTCGTCGCGGCCATGACGAAGACCGGCCGGCCGCTCTGAACGAACCCGTCCATCTGGGCGAGGAGCTCGTTCAGAACGCCGACCCGCGCGGCGTTGTCGATCGAGGAGCCGCTTCTCTCCGCCCCGATCGCGTCGATCTCGTCGATGAAGACGACCGAGGGGGCGTAGCGGCGGGCGGCCGCGAAGAGGTTCCGGATCGTCGCCTCGGACTCTCCCACGTACTTCCGGTAGACCGAGGCGCCCGAGATCGCGAAGAATGGAACCTGCGCTTCGCCGGCCACCGCCCGGGCGAGCGAGGTCTTCCCGGTCCCGGGCGGTCCCGTGAGAAGGATCCCCTTGGGGAGGTCGAGACCCATGTCGATCACGGGTCGCGGATCGCTCAGCCATCGGACCACCTCGCCGAGACGGCGCTTGGCGTTCTCCGCACCGGCGATGTCGTCGAACCGCTCGCGCGGGAGGTCGACCCACCCGGGAATGTCGCGGTCCTCGGGGGAGATCGCCGTGACCTCGCGGATCCCGCCGATCTCGAGGAGGATCGTTCCCTCGACGGCGCTCCCCTTCGCCCGGTGCAGGTCGAACTCGACCAGCTTCAGCCGATAGCGGTACTGCTCGACCAGCTTCTGGCGCTTGACGCTCCGCTCCACCTCGCGGAGCTGGCGGAAGAAGCCGTCCCGGGCGAGCAGCTCCTCCTCGGCGTCGCCGTGGAAGCGCTTCTGCAAGATGCCCGCGGCGCCCCCCTCGGCCGAGACGCGCTGCAGCGCCTCCGGAGAAAGGCCGCGCTTCTCGGGGGACTCGGAGAAGAGGTAGACCGGAGTCGCCGCGAACCGCGAGCGGAGCCATCGAAGGAGAAGCATCCCCCCCTCAGTCGTCCGGTCCGTGGGGCCCGCGCCGATGTGGAGGTCGAGGAGGACGAGGTCCACGTCCCCCTTCCGGAGGAGCGCGTCCGCCTCCTCCCGCTTCTCGACCCGGCTCGAGCGGAGATCCGTCCCCTTCCCCGGATCCCACTCGTCGTCGTCGATCAGAAGGACATGGCTCCGGCGTTTCATCGCGTCGGTGATCCGGCCGGGAACCTTCGCCTCGGGCGCGAGAGCGATCCGGATCTTCTTCACCTCGGTTAGGAGCGGCTTCTCTCCCTCGAGGAGCTCGGCCCGGTGTTCGTTGAGGAGCTGCTTAACGCTGCCGTAGAGGTAGTTCCGAAGGCCGGTGGTCAGGCGGCGGGCGTCCCCCCCGCCCCGAAGCGAAGAACGAAGAGAACCGAGACGATCGGATCGGCGATCTCGAGGGAGAGACCGGCCCCCTGCTCCAGCTCGTCGGAGAGCTTCTGCACGGTCAGGCCCGCGATCCGCTCGAGGGCGAGCCCGTCGAGCCGGTTGAAGAGGGCGACATGCCCCTTCGCGATACGCGAGAGAAGCTCGGGCGAGAGCCCCCTCCCCTCCCTCTCCTCGCCCACCTCCTCGCGAAGCGCCTGAAGGACCGCCTCGGCGAGGTGCTCGGAGTCGCGAAGAGCGCCCGAGCGATCGGGCGCGTCGTAGAGCGATCGCCCGAGGTTCGTCGTGAAGATCACCACGTTGCCGGAGAAGTCGATCTCCTCGCGCACGTGGTTGTCGTAGAGCCGTCCCGAGTCGAGAACCTGGAGGAAAAGATCCTGCGTGTTCGCGTGCGCCTTCTCGATCTCGTCGACGAGGATGAAGCCCTCCGGGCGCTCCCTGGCGAAGCCGGTGAGGAGCCCGGCGGTCGAACCCTTGTACGAGGTGCTGAAGCCGACGAGCTGCTCGTGCGCCTGATGCCCCGCGTAGGCGGTCATGTCGAGACGGAGAAGCTCCGCCGATTCGCTCTTGCGGAGATGGTGGGCGAGGATCTCCGCCATGTACGTCTTTCCGACGCCCGGAGGCCCGACGAACGTGAGGATCATCCGCGGCCCCCGCCCCGTCACCGGGTCGCGCGGCCCGGCCCTCTCGAGAAGGCGGGTCGAGAAGTAGGCGTCGCACGCCATCTCGATCGCGCGGTTCTGGCCGGCGAGACGCTCGGAGAGGGCCTTCCGGAGGGCGTGCGTGTCGTCGAGGAAGCCGAGAACCGCCTCCACCCGATCGGATCCCGGCCTCTCACCCGTCCGGTTCGACGCCTCGACGAGGGCCGCGACCCACTCCTCCTCGCCGCGAAGGGAGTCGAGCACGCCTCGGAGGACCGCCTCCGCGGGAAGCGCGCCGTGGCGGTTCCACACCTCGTCGGTGATCCGGCGGAGCCGCGGGGTGAGCTCAAAGGAATGATCCTTGACTGGGGAGACGACGCTCTCGAGGCGGCTCCGAACGGACGGGGCGAGCTTCTCCGCGGGGGGTGAGGAGGTCCGGAGCAGGGTCTTCAGAAGCCCGACGCCTTCCCGGCTCCTAAACGCGCCCATGAGGACGTGAGGCGCGTCCAGCTCCTTCGCCCCTTCCTCGAGCGCGAAGCCCTTCGCCCATCCGAGGATGTCCGCGAAGACCGGATCAGGAGGCGAGGATGAAGACAAGAGTGGCTCTCCCCGATGGCGGCCGGCGCGCGTTCTTTTCCCACGGAATCCGTTCGACAAAGCCGCGCGAGCATTTTAGCCGCTCTTCATCGGCGAGCGCAACGGGGAAAAGAGACCGGGCGGGCGCGCGGATCGCGGTTCAGAGCCGGAGAATCACCTTCGGGTGCGAAGAGATCTTCTTCTCGAAAGAGACGGGGTCGAACTCGGCGATCGGAACGACCGTGTCCTCCCCCCCGCGGAGGATCACGTCGTGGATCTTCTCCTGGATCCCGTTCGTCGTCGACTCGAGTAGGCCTTTCGTGATGTACCACGTCTCGAAGATCCGTCGGCCGATCACCGTGTGGAGGGTGATTCCGTTCAGGATGATCCGGTCGAACTCCTGGATATGGAAGGCGCCCGCCTTGATGCCGAAGAGGATCACGTGCCCCCCGCGGCGAACGGACTGGATCGCGTTGTTCACCGAGGATTCGGGGCCCGCCATCTCGAAGGCGACGTCCGGTCCCTCGGGAGGGAACGCGGCCTTCACCGCGGCGACGATTTCCGGGTCGGCGCCCCACGGATCTCTCTCCGGAGAGCTCTCGAGCGACACGGGAAACACCTCGTCCGCCCCGAGAGCGCGCGCCATCTCTCGGTGGCCCGGGTCCGGCTCGATCCCGACCACCCGCGAGGCGCCCATCGCGCGCGCGACCAAGATCGTGAACAGACCGATCGTTCCGCACCCGAAGACCGCCACGCTCCTTCCCCGGAGGTCCACCTTCGTGCAGACGTGCACCGCGTTCCCGAACGGCTCCTGCAGCGCGCCGACCTTCATGCGGATCCTCGATGTGTCGGTCGGCCAGAGGGGGTGCGCCGGAAGCTTGATGTATTCAGCGAAACAGCCGTCCCGCGAGATTCCGATGATGATGTCGTCGGAACAGATGTGGGTTTCCCCCGTCCGGCAGTGGAAGCACTTCCGGCAGATGATGTGCGACTCCGTCGAGACGATGTCCTTGGGGCGGTAGCCGTAGCGGCGGGCGGCGAGGCTCCCCACCTCGACGATCTCTCCGATCATCTCGTGCCCGATCACCCGGCGGATCTTCTTCTCGCTCTTCAGCGAATCGAAGATCATCTCCTTGAACGCGCGCCGGAACCAGATTCCCCTGTCGGATCCGCAGAATCCCGCGTAGACGACCTTGACGATCACGTTCTCTGCGTCGAAGGGCTCGGCGGCCTCGTCCAGCCTCGGCCTCTCCACCTCCGCCAGCCGGAGACCGCGGGTCTCGTCCCAAGGGTCGCGCTCCTTGTCGTAGACGAGGGCGAGCATCGTGCCTGTGCTCATCGATCTCTCCGTTCCGGGCGAGGGCTCCGCCCGCCCCTTCCCCCCCGCGGGCGGGAAGAACCGGCGCGCGAGGAACGAGGCCGGGCCGAATCGGATGGTAGGACCGGAGTGTCGGGAGGTCAAGGCGCGAGCTAGTGTCGTGTCCCAGAAGTATCTTGCCCATCCGGGCGAGTCATCGTGAACCCGGGCAAGGCGCGACGACGACAGCGTATCCAGAAGATACGCCGAGGAGGAGCAACGCAGCCGGGGTCCGCGAGGGCCGACCAGGGGGGAAGGTACTTCTGGGACACGACACTAGGCGTCGGCGATCCCTGCCGCTCGGGCCTGGATTTCCCGGAGGTGCTTGCGAAGGAGGTTCCGCTCCGCGGTGCCGAGGTGGTCGACGAAGAGCTTTCCGTTGAGGTGGTCGATCTCGTGCTGAAGGACGCGGGCGTAAAAGCCCTCCGCCCTCTCCTCTACGAGGGTTCCCTCCGCGGTCCGATAGCGGATGTCGATCTCGTCTGGACGCTCGACGTCCGCGCGCACGCCGGGGATCGAGAGGCATCCTTCCTCGAAGAGGCTCCTCTCCTTCGAGAAGGCGACGATCTCGGGGTTGACGAGGACCCGCGCCTCCTCCGCCCCCTCCCCGAGGGCATCCCCCTCGACCACGATGACACGGATCGAGCGCCCGACCTGGGGGGCGGCGAGCCCGATCCCCTCACCCTCCCGCATGCTCTCGATCATGTCCCGGGCGAACGAGCGGAGGTCGTCGTCGAAGCTCTTCACCTCGCGCGCGGTTCCCCGGAGGACCGGGTCGCCGTACAAGCGAATCGGATGCCGCATGCCTAGATCCCTCTCCCGGACACGTTGTCGATCGCGCGCGAGACGCTCCCCCGAAATCGTTCCCATCCCGCCCTCCGCACCGGGGTGCCCTCGAACAGCCTATCGAACCCCTCCCGCCCCAGGGTGAGCGCCTTCCGGAGGGTGAGCCCCGAGGCGGCCCCCCGCGGCCTGAAGGCGGGCCGGCTCGCCGGAGTCGCGAAGCGGTTCCACGGGCACACCTCCTGGCAGATGTCGCACCCGAAGACCCAATCGCCGGAGAGGCGGGCCAGCTCGGCGGCGACCTCCCCGCGGTGCTCAATCGTAAGATAGGATATGCAGCGCGATCCGTCGACCACGTAGGGGCTCGTGATCGCCCCGGTCGGGCATGCCTCGAGACACGCGGTGCACGAGCCGCATCGATCCGCGGCCGGCTCGCCCGCGGCGAGGTCCCGGTCGATCAGGAACCCGCCGAGGAAGAACCAGGAGCCGGCGCGGGGGAGGATCAGGTTGCCGTGCTTCCCGCGCCAGCCGACTCCGGCCCGCTCGGCGAGGAGCTTCTCGAGAACCGGGGCCGAGTCGACGAAGGGCCGGGCGCGGGCGCCGGGGAAGACCCTCTCGACCGTTCGGAGGAGCCGCCGGAGAAGCACGCGAAGGACCTTGTGGTAGTCGCGTCCCGATGCGTAGATCGAAACGCGCCCCCCCCCTTCCCACGCGCGCGGAGGATGGTGGTAGTTCACCGCCCCGATCCACACGGAGCGCGCGCCGGGGAGAAGGAGGGCGGGGTCCTTCCGCACGGAGGCGCTTCGCGCCATCCAGCCCATGGTCCCGTGCATCCCGCCTCGAAGCCAGCGGTCGAGCCGCTCCTTTTCGATCTCGGGGATCGCCGCCGGCGCGGCGCCGTGCGCATCGAAACCGATGCGCCGCGCCTCCTCGCCGATCGCCAGGACCGCCTCCTCGGGGGTCATCGTCCGGCGCCCCGGCGCCCGGGCGCTCGGGCGAGCCGGAGGGTCTTCCCGCCCGGGAGGAGGCCCGCCTCGCCGGGGAAGGGCTCGATCGCCTCGACCCCGAGAAGGGTCCACCCGGTCGAGGCGAGGAGGCGCTTCACCGTCTCGGAGGGGTGGTACCGCTGCGTGTGGAGGGAGAGGTAGGTCGTCTTCTTCTCGCCTTCCCCCAGGGTGACCGCGACCTCCGCCCGGCCGGTCCGCTCGGCGCGGGAGTAGGCGGTCCGAATCACGACCTTCCCCCCCTCCCCCTCCGCCTCGAACGGCTCCGGGCTCCCCCAGATCGATTGGTATGCATCTCGATCGTTCGTGTCGAAAATGTAGATTCCGTCCGGGGCGGCGATCCGCTTCGCCTCGGCGAACGCGGCCCGGAGCTCTTCCTCGCCGAGCAGGTAGTTCAGGCTGTCGTAGAGGCAGAGGACGACGTCGAACGAGCCCCGGAGGGGAAGGCGCGAGAGGGAGCCTGCGGCGATCCGGGCGCCCTCCATCTTCGACCGGGCCTTCTTCGCCATAGCGACCGACCTGTCGACGCCGGCGAGAAGAGATGCCTTCGATGCGAGCGCGGCGATGAGGCTCCCGGTCCCGCACGCGAGGTCGGCGAGCGAGCCTCCGCCGCCCGCGGGGAGAAGCTCCTCGATCCGCGGGACGAGCGAAAGGGAGAAGCGATCAAACCGGGTTTCGTCGTAGAGCTCGGCGAAAGCGTCGTACGCGTTCTCCGGCAGGCGGACCTCGCGCCCGTTCACGCGGCGGCGTCGCCGACCAGCGAAACGTTCCTCTCGCCGACCGTTTCCTTCAGCCTGTCGATGAGCTCGCTTCCCGGATCGACGCGGTACCGGCGGGAGCGCACCTCCACGAGGCCCGCCTCGGTGTCGACCACGATGCGCACCGGCACCGGGCCGGGGTGCGCGTCCAGGATCTCCCGGATCGTGCGGAGCGCGTCGTCGCCGAACGCCTCGATCGGGGCGCGGATCTGGAGGAGCTTGGTGAAACGGGAGCGGCAGTCGCGAAGGAGGAGGATCTCGTCGGCGGCGACCTTCGGCGCGTCGTCGTTTCGGGCGGAGACGACCCCCCGGAAGAGCAAGGGCTCCTCCGATTCGAGAAGGGGGCCGAAGCGCGTGTACGCGCGCGCGAAGACGATCGCCTCGGCCGTCCCGGTGAGGTCCTCGACCTGGACGAACGCCATCGTATCCCCCTTCTTGTCGACGATCGTCCTCCGCCCGATCACGATCCCCGCAAGGGCAACCCGCTCCCCTTCCCGCATCCGGCAGAGGTTCGCGGCGGTCGCGTTCGCGAGGCTCATCTCGTCCGCGTACTCCGCGAGCGGATGGCCGGTCACGTAGAAGCCGGTCACCGCCTTCTCCCGCTCGAGCGTCTCGCGGCGGCTCCACGGCTCAACGTCCGGAAGGGGCGGCTCGAGAAGCGCGCCCCCGGCGCCTCCCTCGAAGAGGAGGGTCTGCCCGCGGCTCCGGTCGTTCTGGATCCGGCTCGCCCGCTCGAGGGCGCTCTCCGCCGCCGGAAGAAGTGCGGCCCGGTTCGCTTCGACCGAATCGAGGGCGCCCGCCTGGATCAGCGACTCGAGGACCCGCTTGTTCACGAGCCGGAGGTCGAGATCCTCGCAGAGGTGGAAGAGCCCGCGGAAGGGGCCGTTCTTCTCGCGGGAGGCGAGCATCGACTCGATCGCCGAGTGCCCCACGTTCTTCACGGCGCCGAGACCGAAGCGGATCCCCTCCCTCTCGCACGCAAACTCGACCCGTGAACGGTTGACATCCGGCGGAAGAAGCGGAATCCCGAGCCGCTGGAGCTCGCCGGTCAGGACGACCACCCGGTCCGTGTCGCCCATCTCGCTCGTCAGCGTCGACGCGAGGAACTCGCGGGGGTAATGCGCCTTGAGGTACGCGGTCTGGTACGAGAGGAGCGCGTAGGCGGTCGAGTGCGACTTGTTGAAGCCGTATCCCGCGAAGAAGGCCATCAGGTCGAACATCTTCTCCGCGGTCCTCCTGGCGAACCCCTTCTCCAAGGCGCGGTCGACGAAGCGGGCACGGTTCTCGCCCATCTCCGCCTTCTGCTTCTTCCCGATCGCCCGGCGGAGGATGTCCGCCTCGGCGAGCGAGAAGCCCCCCATCACGTGGGCGATCTGCATCACCTGTTCCTGGTAGAGGATCACCCCGTACGTGTCGGCGAGGATCGGCTCGAGCGCCGGATGGAGATAGGAGATCTGCTTCCTCCCGTGCTTCCGGTCGATGAAGTCGTCGACCATGCCGCTCCCCAGGGGGCCCGGGCGGAAGAGGGCGTTCACCGCGACGATGTCCTCGAAGGTGCTCGGCTGGAGGCGGACGAGGAGGTCGCGCATCCCAGACGACTCGAGCTGGAAGATCCCGACCGTGTTCCCCGCCGAGAGGAGGCGAAAGGTGTCCGCGTCGTCCAGCGGGAGCGAGGCGAGGTCGATCGCCTCGCCGCGGAGCTCGCGGATCAGCCTGACCGCGCCGTGGAGCACGGTGAGCGTCCGGAGGCCGAGGAAGTCGATCTTGAGAAGGCCCGCCTTCTCGCACGCCTTCATGTCCCACTGCGTCGTGCGGTCTTCCGCGGAGGTCCGGTAGAGCGGGACAAAATCCGTGATGTCGCCCGGCGTGATGAGGACCCCCGCCGCGTGGGTCGAGGCGTGGCGCGACGTCCCCTCGAGGTTCCGCGCGTGCCGGAGAAGTTCCCCGTATCCGGGGTTCGACTCGACGAGCTCGCGGAGGTCCGGCGTCGTTTCGAGCGCCTTCTCCAGCGTCATCCCGATGTCCCCCGGGACGAGCTTCGCGATCCGGTCGACCTCGCCGTAGGAAATCCCGAGCACCCGCCCGACGTCGCGGATCGCCGCCCGGGCGGCCATCGTCCCGAACGTGATGATCTGAGCGACGCTCCTCTCTCCGTACTTCCGCGTGACGTAGTCGATCACCTCGCCGCGCCGCTCGTAGCAGAAGTCGATGTCGATGTCGGGGAGGCTCACCCTTTCCGGGTTCAGAAACCGCTCGAAGAGAAGCGAGAAGCGGATCGGATCGAGGTCGGTGATGCCGAGAAGATACGAGACGATGCTCCCCGCCGCGGAGCCCCGGCCCGGCCCGACCGGGATTCCCCGCTCCCTCGCCGCCACGATGAAATCGCGCACGATGAGGAAATACCCCGCGTAGCCGACCTTCCGGATCACGGAAAGCTCGTAGCGCACGCGCTCCCTCACCGCCTCGTCCGCTTCCGGATAGCGGGCCGGGAGCGCCTCCCAGGCGAGATGCTCGAGATACGAGTCGAGGTCCGGGTGCCCCGCCGGCACGGGGAACTCGGGCAGGTGGGCGCCGCCGAGATCGAGGGTGAGGTCGGTCATCTCCGCGACCAGGAGCGTGTTCGCGAGCGCCTCGGGGACCTCGCGGAACTTCTCGGCCATCTCTTCCGCCGCGGCGAAGTGGTTCAGTTTCGTTTCGTAGCGGAGGCGGTTCGGGTCGCCGAGGTCCTTCCCCGTGCCGATGCAGAGGAGGATGTCGTGCGAGTCGGCGTGATCCGGCGTGAGGTAGTGGCAGTCGTTCGTCGCGACGACCCGGAGGCCGAGCTTCCGGGCGATCTCGAGAAGGCCGCGCGTCGCGCGGGTCTCCGCCTCCAGCCCGTGGTTCTGCAGCTCGACGAAGAGGTTCTCCTTCCCGAAGATCTCCGATAGAAGGCCCGCCCGCCGGGCGGCGGCGTCCATGTCGCCCGAGAGCACAGAAACGGTGACCGGCCCCTGCATGCAGGCGGTGAGCGCGATCAGCCCCTCGCTCCTCTCGGCCAGGATCTCGGGGTCGATGCGGGGCCGGTAGTAGAAGCACTCGAGGTAGGCGGAGGAGGTGAGCTTGATCAGGTTGCGGAAGCCGGCCTCGTTCTTCGCGAGAAGGACGAGGTGGTAGGAGCGCTCGCCGCCCGCCCGCGCGCTCTTCTTGTCGAAGCGGCTCCCCAGCGTGAGGTACGCCTCGCAGCCGATGATCGGCTTCACCCCCCGGCTCCTGGCCGCCTCGTAAAAGTGAATCGCGCCGAACAGATTGCCGTGATCGGTCAGGGCGACCGCGGGCATCCCCTCCTCCGCCGCGCGGGCGGCCAGGTCGTTCACCTTGAGCGCCCCGTCGAGAAGGCTGTAGTCGCTGTGATTGTGCAGGTGAACGAAGGAGGATCCCTGCGCGGTCATCGACCTCACTCTCCGGAAACGTAGAACGTCGCTTCGCTCTTGGAGGAGTTCCCCGCCCGGTCCGTGGCGACGACCGCGAACCGGTGCGAGCCGACGGCCAGCGGGCTCTTGACGCCGTAGAAGATCAGCTCGCGCTCGGGATCGTACTCGGCGATCACGTGCCGCCCGTCGAGGAAGATCTGCACGTCCTCGGCCTCGAAGTCGGAGCCGATGTCGGACACCTTCGCCTGGAGCCGGGGCCGGGCGTTGGCGATCACCGCCCCCTGGGAAGGGCGAAGCCCGTAGACGCTCGGCGGGGCCTCGTCCCGAATGAGCGCGTACCGGGAGAGGCTGGACGTGGAGACGGTGAACTCCGGCCGGTTCGGATCGACGCGCCCGCTCACGTGGCGCCAGCGGCCGTGGGTGTCCATCCGGTAGAGCGCCACACCCTTCCCCTCGACGCCCGGGGCAAACGGGCGGATCTTGATCGTCGCGTTGTCCCGGAGAAGGGCGCTGGCCGGCTCAAACCGGTAGACGGGGCTGATGTAGGAAAGCCCGCGCTCAAGGGGGGGACCCTCTTCCTTCTCCACGCGGAAGTAGGTGTCCCGCACGAGCGCGGCCGAGGGGAGGCGGATCGCCGCCATCCCCTCCTCGTCGCGGACCTCGCCGCCGAGGAGGGCCGGAACCCGAACCGCCCGGATCTTCTCGAGGGAGGACCATTCGGTGTTCGCGGCGCCGCCGAGCGAGACCGTCACCCACGCGGTTTCCGACTCGATATCCCGCAGCGAGATGATCCCCTCGTAGCGGGTCGCCTCGACCTGTTCCATCACGAGGCGGAGGGGAGACCGGTTGTCGCGGAACACCCTCGCCTCGACCCGGTACGGATAGGCGCGGTCGATCTCGAGAACGACGAGCGCCGCGTCGGCGTGGTGCTCGACCCTGAGGTCCATCTCCGGCTCGGGCGTGGGGAGGCTCTCGTAGTTGCGGTAGAGGAAGAGGGGGCGCCTGTGCGCGCCGGTGAGCGTCGCCACGTCGACCCGGAAAAGGAGCGGCATCCGCTGCGAGAGGCCGGGAAAGTCCCTCGCCAACCACGCCTCCCTCTCCACCGCGTACCGGGCGTTCCTCGATTCCCAGTGGCGACCCCCGTTCAGCGATCGGGAGACGACGAAGTCGCCGATCTCTCCCGGCGAGCCGTCGAGAAAGACGGTGACCTCGTCGTCGTCGACGACCTGGGCGCGCCGGATCTCGGGCATCGCTCCCACGACAAGCCCGAGCACCGCGTGCGAGTTGTTTCCGTTCGCGTCGGACGCCACGGCCTCGATGTAGTGGAGCCCCTCGGAGAGGACGATTCCCTCGCCGTACTCGCCCCGCCCCGATCCGACGATCACCCCGGCGTGGCGCCGATCGGTGAGCGTGAAGGGAAGGAGGTTCGTCGCGGCCGTGTAGAGCCGGTGGTAGGTCCCGCCTCCCCTCCCGATCATTCCCTCGTCGTACTCGATCCCGACGAGCCCCGATTTGTCGTAGGAGAACCGGTCGAACCGGGAGCGGTAGGCGATCTCCTCGTCCACTCGAAGATCGATGCTGAACACCCCGAAGCGCTGATCGCACGCGGCCTGGCAGTCGTCGCACAGGATCATGACCCCGACCGGTCCCTCGATGCGGACGGTTCGGTCGGTGCGGAAACAAAGCTCGGCGGGCGACCACTCGAAGGCGATCGTCAGGGGGCGGATCGACCCGTCCACGCGGGCGTCGCTCTCGAGGGGCGTGAGAACCACGGAACGGATCGTGGGGGGAACGTCGTCCTGGATGGCGAAGCCGTGGCGGAGCGGATTGACGGGAACGTCCTCGCCCTCCCGCATCTCGAAATGGAGGTGCGGAGAGCCCACCCCGGTCTGCCCGCTGTAGCCGATCACCTCGCCGGCGGCCACCGGGAACGCCCCCCGCGGCAGCCGGATGTCGACCGAATAGCTGCCGGTGCGGGCCTGCTCCTCCTCGACGTACCGGAGAATGCCCGGCGCGAAGTCGCTCAGGTGCGCATAGACGGCGATCTTCCCGTCCGGGAGGAGGATGTAGACCGCCTTGCCGTAGCCGAAGGGGGAGGTGCGGAGACGGTAGAGCTCGCCGTTGGCGACCGCGCGGACTTTGAAGCCCGTTTTTCCGCCGGTTGAAAGATCGATCCCCGCATGAAAGTGGCCCTGACGGTATTCCGCAAACGAGGAGGTGAGACAGCCGCGGTACGAGAGCGGCCAAACGTATTCGGCCTTGCCCGAGGAGGTTCCTGCTCGCGCCCCTCCCGCGACGACAAGGAGCACAACCGCGAGACCCAACCGTTTGATCATGTCCGGACCCGACGAGTCCTGTACGATGCCCTCCGTCTCGGGATGATGCGAAGCGCCCTTCCTCACACCACTTCGCCCGCGAGAACAGCTCCAACCGGAATCTATCACCCACGTTCGCCGCCTGTCAAGGCGGGGGGCCTTTTCTTGCGCCCGGCCCGCCGCCGCGGGCCCCGCCCCGCCCCCGTCCAGGGCGGTTGTCCGGCAGGCCGGCGTTGTGCTATGTTGGGTCGGATACGGATCGACCTTCGAGCTCCGCGCCCTCCGTCCGGTCGGGGCGCGGTTCTCGCCCGAGACCGGCAGGGAGTACGCTTCGATGCTGCAGTCCATGCGTCAGAACACGAAGACTATCCTCTGGATCGTGATTGCCGCCTTCGTGGGGCTCATCTTCGCCGTCTGGGGAGCGGATCTCCGTACTTCCCCGGGAGGCCCCCAGGGTTTCGTGGTCGGGGAGGTAAACGGAAGGGCTCTCACGGCGGACGAGTTCGAGAAGGCCTTCAACGACGAGCTCGCCGCCTACCGCGGAGAGGAGGACGTCCCTCTCCTCCCCTCGGTGACCCGTCTCCTCCGGGAGAGGGCTTGGCAGCGGCTGGTCAACTCCGCGATCGTCGAGAACGCCCTCAAGAGCTACTCCGTCCCGATCTCGGACGAGGGGGTCGTCTACACGATCCGCACGAACCCGCCCGAGTTTCTGCGGACGAACGAGGCGTTTCTCACGGACGGGAGGTTCGACTACGAGAAGTACCGCCAGGCGATCGACGACCCGACCGTCGACTGGCGGTGGCTGGAGAACTACGTCCGGGGCGAGCTTCCTCTTGTACACCTGCGGCAGCGGGTAGCGATCAGCGCCCGGGTGACCGAGGGGGAGCTGCGCGATCTCTACTTGCAGAACAACGAAACGGTCGATTTCTCCCTCGTGGCGTTCCTCCCCTCGGAGTTCGAGGGCGCCGCGGTCTCGGTCTCGGCGAATGAGATGGCGGCGGCCTACGAGGAGCACCGGGACGAGTTCCGGGTTCCCGAGCGCTCCTCTCTCGGCTACGTGCTCTTTCCGATCATCCCGAGCGAGGAGGACCGGAACTACCTCCGAACGCGGATGGGGGAGATGGTGCAGCGCCTCCGGGAGGGCACTCCGTTCGAGGATCTCGCCCGCTACCACTCCGAAGGCCCGACTGCCCAGCAGGGAGGGGACATCGGATCGTTCCGGAGGGGAGACCTGACCCCCGAGCTCGAGGAGGTCGCGTTCTCGCTCGATCCGGGCGAGGCGAGCGAGATCATCGAGGGGGCAAAGTCTTTTCGGATCATCCAGGTCGTCGAGCGAACCGGGAGCGGATCGAACGAAACGGTTCAGCTCCGCCAGATCTTCATGAACGTGGAGTCGGGCGGCGAGACCGTGGAGAAGGCGCGGCTCGCGGCGGAGGACCTCCGCAAGGCCGCGGAGAGCCAGGGGCTGCCCAACGCGGCCGGGGAGGCCGGCGCCCCTTACCGCGAGACCCAGCCCTTCGAGGAGGGAGCCTTCGTCCCCGGCATCGGGAGCTTTCGGGCCGGAAATCTCTTCGCATTCGCGAGCGGGATCGGAGAGGTCAGCGAACCGATCTACCACAACGACTCATACTACGTCATCTCCGTCGCCTCTCGGGACTCCTCCCACATCGAGCCGTTCGAGGCCGTCTCGACCCGGCTGCGCGAGATGGTGGCGCGCGAGAAGAGGCTGCTTCTCGCCCGGGCGGAGGCGGAGCGCTTCCGCGGAGAGGCGGAGCGCTCGGACCTCGCGTCCCTCGCGCGCAAGGCGGGGCGGGAGGTCCGCCGGGCCGATCTCGTCTCGCGGGCCGGATCCGTCCCGACGATCGGCCGGGACAGCCGCCTGATCCTCGCCGCCTTCGCCGCTCCGGAGAAATCGGCCCACGGGCCGGTGAACACCGACTTCGGCTCGTTCTACCTCGAGAAGGAGAAGGTGAACCCGATCGACGGCCAGCGCTACCTCACCGAGAAGCCGTATCTCATCCGCTCGCTTCTCGCGCAGCGCCAGGAGTACATCTTCACCGAGTGGATCGTGAAGGAGAGGGAGAGGGCGGGGATCAAGGACATGCGCCCCACCCCCTCGGAGATCGAGGCGGGGTAGCCTGGATTAGGCACGCGTTTCCTGCTGCGGCCACGGATCTCCCTTCGCGCTTCCGCGCTTCGGGAGCTTCCTCGGCGACCCGTCCCTGAGGGACGGGTGCCCGCCTCGGTCGCGCGAGGGGACGCCTGCGAGGCCTTCCTTCCGTCGCCGCTTCCTCAACGTAGCGCTGGGGCTACGTTTCCGGGAGCGGATGTCCGACCGAGCCGGAAGCCCGGGCGGGCTGCGCAGGCGCGACGCGAGGGAGTCCCGGAGCGCGAAGCGCGTAGGGGCAGGTCGGCCTCTCGGCTCGCGCTCCGCATCCTCGCGACGAAAACGCGCGCCTAGTCCAGGCTAGGAACCAGAAACCTGATACCCTGTTTCGAAGTCGCTTGAAGCCCTCCGTGGGTAACAGGGTATTGGGTACCTCATCGTCAGAGGTCGCCTAGCCCTTCGGCTCCTCCGCGTCCTTCTCCTCGGCCCGCTTCTCTTCCTTCTCTTCAGCCGGCTTCCGCGGCGGCTTCTTCTCGTACTCCTCCAAATCGGCGTCGGAGGTGATCTCCTTCGTCGCCTTCTTGAACTCGCGGATGCCCCGTCCAAGGCTCTTCCCCACCTCCGGAAGGCGCTTCGCACCGAACAGGAGAAGGACGAGAAGGAAGATGAGCAAGAGCTCCTGGATGCCGATTCCTCCGAGACCCATGGCGATACCTCCCGCGCGGCCCGCTCCCAAGCCGTGCGCGGCTATTCTACTCCGTCGCGGAGCGCGCCGGGAAGGGGGTGCAGTCGGCGCCGACGACGAGCGTGACCTCGAGGAGAAGATCCGGATCCGGCGAGGACGAGACCTCGCCGAACCCGAGAACCGCGCGCACCCGCTCCGCGGAGGCGAGGTCCCCGCTCCTCGCGATGATCTTCGTTTCTTCGTGATGGAAATGGTCGGCGTTCCCCATCTCGACGACGTCGCACCCGCGCTCCCGGAGATAGCGGGAGACGTCGAGCGCGAGCCCGGGCTCCCCGCACCCGTTCAGGACCTGAACGGTGACAGGCTCGGAAGGCACGATCGACGAGGCCGATTCGGCGATCTCCGACCGATCGCCCCTTTCCTGGACCACCTTCGTGGAGAGAGGAATCAGGTAAAGGGCGATGAGCCCGAACGTGACCAGGATGAAGAAGCGGTTCGCGAGACGCGCGAGGCGGCTCCCGAGACCCTCCCGCCCCTTTCGCGCCGGCGGTTTCTTCCTCTTCGCCACCCCCTAGCCCTCCACGCGGACGAAGGCGTCGCGAAGGCGCGCGTACGTCTCCCGAAGCCCCTCCGGGAGGACCTTCGTGTTCCCGAGAACCGGCATGTAGTTCGCGTCCCCCTGCCACCTCGGGACCAGATGGACGTGGATGTGACCCGGAACGCCGGCCCCGGCCGCCTTGCCGAGGTTCACGCCGATGTTCATTCCGTTCGGATGGAGGACATCCTCGAGGACCGTTTCGCAGAGGGCGAGGAGCTCCATGATCTCGGACCTTTCTTCCCCGTCGAGCGCGGAGAAGCTCCGGACGTGCCGGTACGGGGCGATCATGACGTGGCCGGGATTATAGGGAAAGGTGTTCAGGATGACAAAGGATTTCGGCCGCCGCAGGAGAACGTAGACCTCCTCGTCCCCCCCCTCCGACGGCTTCTCGCAGAAGATGCAGCCTCCTGACTTCTCCTTGAGCGACTCGATGTAGGGCATCCGCCAGGTCGCCCACAGCCTATCCATGATTCCTCCCCTCCGCGTGCTCGGCGGCCGCCTCCAGGTGCTCGGGCGTGTTGATTCCGAAGATCTCCCATCGATCCCCGACCGGATAGGGAAGAACGGACCGCCCCTCACCGCGCAGGATCGCGACCACGTCGGTGAGATAGATCTCCCCGCTCGCGTTCTCCGCGCCGACCCGGGGGAGCGCGTCGAAGAGCGCCTTCGAGTCGAAGGCGTACGTGCCGGAGTTGATCTCGCGGATCTTCCTCTCCTCGTCCGTCGCGTCCTTCTCCTCCACGATCCGGTCGATGCCCCCCCTCCCGTCGCGCACGATGCGCCCGTAGCCGGCGGGGTCGGGCATCTCCGCTGTGGCGACCGTCGCGCCTCCCCCCCTCTCCTCGTGGAGCCGGACGAGCCCCTCCAGCGTCTCCGGACGGACGAACGGAACGTCGCCGGAGAGAACGACGAGCGATCCGCCGAAGCCGCCGAGAAGCGGCTCCGCCTGAAGGACCGCGTGCCCGGTCCCCTTCTGCTCCTCCTGCCGGACGAACTCGATCTCCGGGCGGGAGACGGCGCGGCGCACCTCCCCGCCGCCGTGGCCGACGACCACGATCACGCGGGGGAAGCCGGCCGCGCCGACCGCCTCGAGCACCCACTCGATCAGGGTTCTGTTCATTAAGACATGAAGGACCTTCGGCAGGCTCGACCGCATCCTCTTCCCCTCCCCCGCCGCCAGCACGAGAGCCGCCCTCTCCTTCACGGGAGAATCTCCTCCACCCGCTTCCCCACGCGGAGGGCCACGTTGTCGATGAGGCGCGCCTTCCCGACGCGCGCGGCGACGGCGAGGAGGAGATCGCCCCGCGCCTCGTCCACGGGCCGGAGGTCGGCGAGCGAGACGAGGGCAACGTACTCCGGACGGACGAGCGGCTCCCGATCGAGGACCTCGTTCGCCGCGCGAACCACCATCCCCGGCCGCCGCTCGCCCCCATCGAGAAGCTCCCTTCCCGCGGCGAGCGCTCGGAAGAGGGCGGGCGCGGCGCTCCTCTCGGCGGGGGCCAGGTAGCGGTTCCGCGAGCTCAGCGCGAGCCCGTCTTCCTCGCGAACCGTGGGGAGGGCGCGGATCGTCCAGCGGCCGAAGAGATCCTCGACCATCCGGCGGATCACCACGAGCTGCTGGGCGTCCTTCGCTCCGAAGTACGCGGCGTCCGGGTCGACGAGCCGGAGGAGCTTCCAGACGACCGTGGCGACGCCGCGGAAGTGGCCGGGCCGGAAGGCGCCGCAGAGGAGGCCGGAGAGCCCCTCCACCTCGATGAACGCGCGCGGCCCGGGGGGATAGATCTCCTCCACGGAGGGGAGGAAGAGAACGTCCGCCCCCTCCGCCTCGAGGAGCGCCCGGTCCTCCTCGAGGGGGCGCGGGTACGCGTCGAGGTCCTCGCCGGGGCCGAACTGGGCCGGGTTGACGAAGATGCTGGCGACGGTCGTCCCGCACTCGCGGAGCGAGGCGCGGACAAGGGAGAGGTGCCCCTCGTGGAGCGCCCCCATCGTCGGGACGAAGCCGATCGGCTTCTCCCCCCGGGCGCCGGAGAGGAGATCCTCGAGCTCCCCCCCCGACCGGGCGGTCCGGAGGGCCCTACCCATCCTCTCCCCCGCTCTCGTAGCAGTGCTCCGGGCCGGGAAACGCCCCCTGCTTCACATCGGCAATGTACATGCGAAAAGCGTCCCGCACGACCGGCCTGAGCTCGGCGTAGCGCTTGACGAACCGGGGGAGCATCTTGTCGTAGATCCCGAGGAGGTCGTGGGTGACGAGGACCTGCCCGTCGCAGCGCGGCCCGGCCCCGATCCCGATCGTTGGAATCGAAACCGCCTCGGTGACCCGCCCGGCGAGGTCCACGGGGATCGCTTCGAGGACGATGCCGAAGCACCCCGCGTCCTCGAGCCCCTTCGCCGCCTCGATGAGCCGCTCCGCCGCGATCGCCGTCCTCCCCTGCACCACGTATCCCCCGAAGCGGAGGATCGACTGGGGGGTGAGCCCGAGGTGTCCCATCACGGGAATCGAGGCCCGGAGAATCGCGCGGACGACGGGGATCATCGCGCGCCCTCCCTCGAGCTTGACCGCCCCCACCCCCCCCTCCTTCACCAGCCGCCCGGCGTTCGCCACCGCGTCGGGCACGCTCACCGTATAAGAAAGGAAGGGAAGATCTCCGATCACGAGGGCCTTCGGGCGCGCCCGAGTCACCGCCGCCGCGTGCCGGACGACATCATCCATCGTCACGGGGAGCGTCGTCTCGAAGCCGTGGACCACCATGCCGAGCGAGTCCCCGACGAGGATCGCGTCGATCCCCGCCTCGTCGAGGATCTCCGCGGTCGGGAAGTCGTACGCGGTCAGCATGGCGATCCGCTCCCCCTTCTTCTTCATGCGGATCAGGGCGCGGGGGCTCCCCTTCCGACGCACCGTTTCCTTCATAGGCTTCGTCCCTTCCGGCGGGGGGTGAATTGAGCCGTGCCGGTCTCGAGAGCGGCGAGCTGCTCGACCAGCTCGTCGAGAAGGCCCGGGTTTCCGAGGAAATCGCTCTCGCCGGCGTTTACGACGAGAAGAGCGGACTGGCCGTAGTGCGCGAAAAAGTAGTTGTACGCTTCCTGGAGGACGTCGAGGTACTCGCGCGTCAGGTTCCGCTCGAACTCCCGCCCGCGCCTCCGGATTCTCTCGAGAAGGAGGTCCGTGCTCGCCCGGAGGTAGATCACCGCGTCCGGCTTGGGGACCTCCTTCTCCATCACCTCGACGAGGCGCTCGTAGAGAACCATCTCGTCGTCCGTTAGGTTGATGCTCGCGAAGATTCGGTCCTTCGCGAAGATGTAGTCGCTGACGACCTTCTCCAGAAAGAGGTCCGTCTGCGCGAGCTTCTGCTGCTGGCGGAAGCGGCTGAGGAGAAAGAAGACCTGGGTCTGGAACGCGTAGGTGCGGATGTCGTCGTAGAAGTCCCGGAGAAAGGGGTTCTCTTCGACGACCTCGAGGTTGAGGCCGGCGCCGATCCGGGCGGCGAGGGCGCGGCAAAGGGTCGTCTTTCCCGCGCCGATCACCCCCTCGACCGCGATGTACCGGTGGTTCATGCTACGGCCCTCTCCGGACGGGAATCACCCGGCTCGGGTCCCGAGTCTCTGCGAGAAGCTCGCTCTGGGTCTTCCCGATTGCAGGGTGTATCAGATCCGGATCGATCTCCGCAAGGGGAAGGAGGACGAACCGGCGCTCAGGGATCGCCGGATGCGGCACCACGAGCCGCGGGGGCTCTTCGATGACCGATTCCCCGAAGTACAGAATGTCGACGTCGATCGTGCGCGGACCCTTCGGCTCGGCGCGGACGCGGCCGAGCGCGCGCTCGACCCGCCCAATGAGGCGGAGAAGATCCCGGGCGCTCCCCCCGTACGATCCGCGCGCCACGCAGTTGAGAAAGAGGGGCTGGCCGGCCACCGGCCCGACCGGTTCGCTCTCGTAGACCGAGGAGACCCGATCGACCGCGAAGGACCCGCGCTCGAGCAGACGCATCGCGCGCCGGAGGCTCTCCTCCCGATCGCCGAGGTTGGAGCCGAGCCCGAGATACGCCCGCGTCGACCGGGGCGCTCCCTTCGGCGATCGACTCACGCGGTTCGCCTCCCCTCCGGCCGTCGTCGGCTTCCCCCCGGCCGCGCGCGCTCCGCGCGGAACGCCGGTCGCCGGCGCGGGAGCGGCGGGCTCGGGCCGGCGATCAGATCTTCCCGAGAATGTCCCCCTCGCGAAGGATGAGGTACTCCACCCCGTCGATCGTGACGTCCATCCCCGCGTACTTGCCGAAGACGATCCGGTCCCCCGGCTTCACGTCCGGCGGAATGACCCTTCCCGCCTCGTTCCGCGCGCCGGGCCCGACGGCGATCACCTTCCCCTCGACCGGCTTCTCCTTGGCGCTGTCGGGGATGACGATGCTCCCGGCCTTCTCCTCCTTCTCGATTCGCTCGACGACCACCCGGTCTCCCAACGGCCGAATCTTCATGGCTCGACTCCTTTTCACCCCGTCCCGCCTCCGGCGGCGCACCGGCCGCGCCGGAATCGCCGGACAGGAAGATCCTCTCCGGGAACCGGATTATAGACCGAGGAAGGGGCGCGGGCAACGGGCGGGGTGGGTTGCCCGTCCGGGCTCCCTTGCATTACTCTACCGGACGGGCGGACGGCGGCCGCGCCACGAGGGGACCCGCATGATTCTCGATCCGGCGAAGCTCTCCGCGCGCGAGCGCTACTTTCTGATGATCGGGGCGATCGTCCCGCGCCCGATCGCTTTCGTCTCCACGGTGAGCGCGGGGGGCGCCGCGAACGTCGCCCCGATGAGCTTCTTCAACGGGGTCTCCTCGACGCCCCCGATCGTGAGCGTCTCGCTCGCCGCCCGGCGCGGCGAAAAGAAGGACACACTTCGGAACATCGAGGAGACCGGCGAGTTCGTCGTGAACGCCGTGGACGAGGCGCTCGCCGAGAAGATGAACCTCGCCTCGGGGGACTACCCGCCGGAGGTGAGCGAGTTCGATGCGGCGGGGCTCGCGCCGGTCCCCTCGGAGATCGTGCGGGCCCCGCGAGTCAGCGAATCCCCGATTAGCTTCGAGTGCCGCCTCGTGCGGACGGTCGAGATCGGCGAGCACCCGCATCGAACGGCGCTCGTTCTCGGCGAGGTCCTCTGCATTCACGCGCGGGACAGCCTCCTTCTCGATGAGAAACACGTCGACCCGGAGCAGCTCCGCGCGATCGGCAAGATGGGCGGCCACCTCTACTGCCGCACCCGCGATCGTTTCGAGATGAAGCGCCCGAAGGTCTGAGAAAGGAGGCGCCCAGGTGGCCGCTCGCGCGGACAAGGTCGAATGCCGGACTCCGACCCCCGGGAGATCCGCGACCAGAGTCGATCGTTGGAAGTTCGAGGCGGTCCGAAGGGCGATTCTCGCCGTCCCCTCGGAGAGGAAGGAAGGGGCGGCCTTTCGCGACCTCCCGGGCCTCGTCGCAAAGATGCTCGCGGCACGGGAACGGGCGGAGCTCGGCTCGGTCTCCTGGTACACCACCACCGTGAAGCTCGAGCTCGAGGTGCGCGGCGAGATCCGCCGCGTCCCCGGGGCGCGCCCGCAGAGGCTGACGAGGACGCGTCCCCGGAGCGCCCCCTCTCGCTCCTAACTCCCGCTACGGAAGATCGCTCCTCGTTGATGTACTCTCCAAGCGATGACCGATTCACGAGAGCCTAAATCCGAAAGACACACCCGCCGGGAGCGGATCGACCCGCTCCTCGCGGCGGCCGGCTGGACTGTCGTGCCTGCCGATCCACGGCGTCCTGCTGGGGGCCATAAGGCCCACGCCCTCACCGAGTTCCCCACCGAGAACGGCCCGGCGGACTACGCCCTCGCGGCCGATGGACGGGTCCTCGGGATCGTCGAGGCGAAGAAAGTCAGCCTGAGCCCCCAGGGAGTCCTCACCCAGGCGGAGCGCTACGCGAGAGGCGTCCCCGATAGCCCGCTCGACTTCGATCGGATCCGGGCTCCGTTCCTCTACTCGACCAACGGCGAGGTGGTCCGGTTCCGGGACGCCCGGCCCGAGCTGAACGTTGCCAGGAAGCTCTCCGGCTTCCACACGCCGTCGGCCCTTCGGAAGATGCTCTCCCGTGACTTCGACGACTCCTGCGCGTGGTTCGAGCGGAACCCGAACGAGCACCCCCGGCTCCGCCCTTGCCAGATCGACGCGAACGCGGCGACCGAAGCCGCTATCGCGGCCCGGAGGTTCGCCATCTAGAGAAACCAGACATCCGTTTCATGATCAAGGGCGATAACTGGATTTGCGCAGTATCGGTGGCAGGCGGTCCGAACCGCTCCGGAAAGCTCCAAACAGTTCATTGTGGATCATAACGTCCTTTATGATGCAC
>JBDRFQ010000105.1:0-17216 GCA_043818685.1 Candidatus Eiseniibacteriota bacterium | reverse complement strand
CGGATCTCGCCGATCAGGAGCACGTTCGGGTCCTGGCGGAGCACGTGGCGGAGCGCGCCGTCGAACGAGCGGGTGTCCTCTCCCACCTCGCGCTGGATGATCAGGCCCTTCCGGTCCTCGTGAACAAACTCGATCGGGTCCTCGATCGTGATGATCTTCGCGCTTCGCGCCCGGTTGATCCGGTCGATCATCGCGGCGAGCGTGGTCGATTTTCCGCTCCCGACGGTCCCGGTGACCAGCACGAGGCCGCGCGGCTTCATCGCGATCTCCTCGACCACCTGCGGGAGGTTCAGCGCCTCGATCTCCGCGATGTGGAAGGGGACGACGCGGAAGGTCGTCGCCAGGGAGCCGCGCTGCGTGTGGAAGTTCGCCCGGAAGCGGGCGACTCCCTCGATGTTGAGCGCGAAGTCGAGCTGGAGCTCGTCGTTCAGCGAGTCTTTCTGGACCGGAGTGAGGACCTGTTCCGCCAGGGCGAGGAGGTCCTCCGGGGTCAGCGCCGGCAGGTCCGTGCGGCGGAGCTCGCCGTCGATCCGGTAGATCGGGGGCGCGCCGGCCTTCAGATGCAGGTCCGACGCCCGCAGAGCGATCATCTCCTTCAGCAGCGTCCTCAATTCGATCAAAACGCACCTCCCGCGGAAGGCCGAGGGCCCTCCGCGCGGTGTGGCGCTCGAACCCTAGGCCGGACTGAGAAGGAAGAGGGTCTGCCCGTACTCGACGGGCTGGCCGTTCTCCACGAGGATCTTGACGACCCGGCCCGCCGCCTCCGACCGGATCTCGTTCATCAGCTTCATCGCCTCGACGATGCACACCACCGTCCCCTTCCCGACGCGGTCGCCGACCTTCACGTACGAATCGGCGTCGGGGGCGGGGGCGGCGTAGAAGGTGCCCACCATCGGCGACTTGATCGGAATCAGATCGCCGGTTTCCGCCTCTTCGGCGGAGGGCTTCGCCTCGGTCTTCTTATCGGCCTCCTCGAGCGAGGGCAGAGAGGCGCGCGGGGCGGGCGTCGACGAGGGGAGCGCCCCGATCGCGGCCCTCTTCGAGACCCGGATCTTCCGGAACCACCACCACTCGGTGACCTCGATCTCCTCGACGTCGCTGTGCTCGATCATCTGGATCAGCTCACGGATCTCATCGCTGCTCCGCACGGCACGCTCCTTCAGGAAACCCGCTCCACGTACGTTCCGGACCGGGTGTCCACCTTGATCACCTCTCCCTCCTGAATGAACAGGGGCACCTGCACCACCGCGCCCGACTCGAGGGTCGCCGGCTTCGTGCCGCCGCTCGCCGTGTCGCCGCGGATTCCGGGGTCGGTCTGCTGCACGCGAAGCTCGACGAAGTTGGGGATCTCGCAGACGACCGGCTTGCTCCCGTGGAAGAGCACGTCGATCTCCATGTTCTCCTTGAGGTACTGCGTCCCCTCCCCCAGGAAGTCGGGTCGAAAGCCGACCTGTTCGAAGGTCACGCCGTTCATGAAGTGGTACTCGCCGTCCGACTCGTAGAGGAACTGCATCTTCACCCGCTCGAGGCGCACGTCGTCGAACTTCTCGCTCGCGCGGTACGTCCGGTCGATCACCGCCCCGCTCGTCACCCGGCGAAGCTTCAGCCGGACGAGGGCGCCCCCCTTTCCGGGCTTGTGGTGCTGCCGTTCGAGAACCGCGAAGAGCTCCCCGTCGAGACGGATCACGTTTCCCGCTCGCAGATCCAAGGCACCGATCATGGTCGCTCCGTTTTCTTCGCGCGGAGGGCGTCGATCGCGCGCACCGCGAGAAGATAGCTATCCTTGCCGAACCCGAGAATCTTGCCGGCGACGAGGTCCTCGATCACGGACCGGCGGCGGAACGACTCCCGGGCGTACACGTTGGAGAGATGGACCTCGACCACCGGAACGGGCGCCGCCCGCACGGCGTCGCGGAGCGCGAGGCTCGTGTGCGTCCACGCCCCCGCGTTCAGAACGATCCCCACCGAGTCGTCCCCGGCCCGGTGGAGATGCTCGATCATCTCCCCCTCGTGGTTCGTCTGGCGGATCTCTATGTCATAGCCGAGGGATTCCGCAAGCGCGCGGATCTCCCGGTCGATGCACTCGAGGGTCTCCGTGCCGTAGATTTCCGGCTCTCGGGTGCCGAGTCGGTCGAGGTTCGGCCCGTGTAGAACGGTGATCTTCCCCGCGGATCGCCCGGCCACTCCGCACCCCCCGCTTCCCTAAGCGACGGTCATTCTCCGCCTCAGCTCGCGGATGCGGCCGCGCACGTCCTCCCGGCCGGGCTGCAGGGAGAGGACCCTCTGATAGATGGTGAGGGCTTTCTCGAAGAATCCCTGCTTCTCGTAAACCTCCGCCATGGAGAAGGTGAAGAAGGCGATCTCCTCTCCCAGATCCCCCTCCGGCTCCTCTTCCTCCTCGGTCGAAGGGAGCGCCCGCGCGGTGGAGGGCGCCTTCGGCGGCGGGGTCGGAGTCCCCTTCCGATAGGCCTCGCCGAGACGGATCTTCGCGAGCCGGTTGCCCGGGTCGAGATCGATCACCTCCCGGAAAGCGCGGAGCGCGTCGTCCTCCTGGCCGCTCTTGTCGAGCGCCAATCCGAGGAGCAGGTGTCCGGTGGAGTGGTTCGGATGGTGCAGAAGCCCGTCGCGGCAGATCCGGACCGCCTCGTCCGGTTCCCCTCGGTCGAGAAGAACCTGCGCGAGGCCGACGAAGGCGAGGGAAGCAGGGTCTCTCTCGAGCGCTGTCCTGAGCCGATCGCGGGCGGTGTCGACCGCCGTTTCGATTCCCGGACGCTTCATGGCTCGCTCCCCTGAGAAAGCCGGCGCCGCCGCACGGGGGAACGTCCGCAGATCTCCCCGAGCGCCCCGACAATCAGCGGCTCCGGAACCGACGCGTGAAACCTAGCAAGGCCGATACCCTCTGTCAACACGATTCCTGGGCGGCCGTCCCTCGTCTTCTTGTCCCGCGCCAGGCGGCGGAGGAGATCGCCCGGCCTCGCCGGAACCCCGGTCGTCGGGAGCCCGAGCGCCACGAGAAGCCGGAGGAGGCGTCCCCTGTCGCCCGGATCGAGCAGGCCGAGCTTCATCGAGACGTGGCTCGCGGCAACCATCCCGAGCGCGACCGCCTCCCCGTGGCGGAAACGGCGGTACCCGGTCGCCGTCTCGATCGCGTGCGCGAACGTGTGGCCGTAGTTCAGCTCGGCGCGCTTCCCGGTCCGATCCAGCTCGTCGGCGGCGACGTACTCCGCCTTGATCCGGCAGCAGCGTTCGATGACCGGCGCGAGGAGCCCCGGATCGCGTTCCCCGAGCCGCTTCGCGCCCTTCTCGATCTGCCGGAAGAGGCGCGCGTCGCGGATCATCCCGTACTTCACGATCTCGGCGAGCCCCGATCGGTACTCGCGAGGAGGAAGCGAGGCGAGGAGCGCGGGATCGACGAAAACCGCGGCAGGCTGGTGAAACGCCCCGACGAGGTTCTTCCCCGCGGGGAGGTCGACGCCCGTCTTTCCCCCGATCGCGGAATCGACCTGCGCGAGTAGGGTGGTCGGAATCTGGACGAGGGGGATCCCGCGATGCCAGGTGGCGGCCGCGAACCCGGCCGTGTCGCCGACGACCCCTCCCCCCAGCGCGACGAGCAGGGTGCGGCGATCGGCTCCCTCGCGAAGGAGAGCGTGGTAGATCCGCCGCACCGACGTGAGGTTCTTCCCCCTCTCCCCCGGGCGCAGGAGGAAGCGGGCCGCGCGAAAGCCGTTCGCCCGGAGGGACCGCTCCACGCGCCGCCCGTAGAGCCGGTGAACGCTCGTGTCGGAGACGAGAAAGACCGCCTTCCCGTCGCGCAGGGAGCGGAGGTCCTCGCCGATTCGGTCGAGAAGCCCGGCCGCGATCCGCACCGTGTAGGATCGCGCGCCGAGACGGACCGCGACGCGCCTTGTCGTGCCGCCCCGGCTCAAGACGCGGTCTCGGGCGGGGGAGGCCCGATTCGGAACGTCTCGATCACCGATTCGAGCTCCCAGAGGTAGTACTTCTTCGTCGTTCCGGGGGCGTACACGGCGTAGTCGAGCAGATACAGCCGCCCTTTCTCCTCGTCCAGGAAGGCGACGGAGCGAAAAGGCCCGCCGATCGTGTACTTCTCGTTCTGCCAGAGCCCCTGAACGCGGACCGCCGGGCGCCCCTGAAACGAGCCGCGCGCGGTGATCGTGCGCGACCGCTCCACGTAGTCCTCGTCGTAGTAGAGCATCCCGAGGCTGTCCCGAAGAGCGACGACCTCGTCCGGATCCGGCATCGTCTCGCGCCCGTCCACCCAGTACACGAAGAGGAGCCGCCCGGGCCGGTCCATCTTCATCGAGAAGAAACCCCCGCCGAGGTGCTCGGTCTCCTCGACGAACGGGGCCGGCATCCGAACCGTCCAGCCGAAGCGCTCCGCGAGCGCCTTCTCGAGCGTGAGGTTCTCCCCTCGAAAGAGCAGGAACTCGAGGATCCGCTTCCGGACCGATTGCAGCAGGCCGTCACGGATCGCCTTGCCGCTCTCTCGAATCGCTCCGGGGAACGCGGCGGCGTCTTCCGCGATGAGAAAGACGTGCGTCTGGAACCTGGCGACCGCGTTGTCCAGGAAGACATAGCGGGGCTCGCCGCTCCGGGCGGCCTCTTCGAGCGGCCCCCCTCCGAGGAGGGAGCGCGCGAGATGATACGCGGGCCCGCGATCCGAGAGGTCGACGAGGACGAGGTAGTTCTTCCTGTTCTCCACCTCCTCGAGGTCCTTCGACGGGACCGGGTTGAGATGGAAGAGGGTCTCCTCCTGTACGGTCTCGAAGGAGACCTCGAACGCCTCGCGGAGGGGATCCATGACCTCCTTCCCCGGGCCGCGATCCGCGACGACATGAACCTCGTCGTACGACCCGAGGGCGGGGATGAGGCGCTCGCAAGAGATCGAGGAGAGAACCGCGAGGACGATTGCGCCGATCGAGAGAAGCGGGGTGCGGTTCGGGAAGGCCATCCGAATCCCTCCGGCTTCGGTTCGGGAGAAAGGGCGCGATACCCGAGCGGTACTACTACTACCGGGAGGGAGAGGTGTCAACCGCGCCGCCCGAATCGCCGGAGGACCCGCGCCACGCGCGCGCTCCCTGCGCGTGCTGTGCGTGTTCGTAAGGCCCCTCGATCGGGACGCCGTTCAGGTCGAGCGGAACGGCCAAGATCGCCGGCCGCGCCTGCGCCTCCATCGGGTAGGGTGGTCCGTGCAGCTCGGTGCTGGCGGCCCTCCCGAACTCCGCTCCCCCGCCGAGATCGTCGAGGAAGCTCGGGCGCGTGTTCGTGCGGGTGCGGACCGTGTCGGCGGGGACCGGCCTCGAGGCGGTCTCCAAGGGCGCGGGGGAGGGCGCGCGGTCTCCGCCGATCCGCGTGTAGGCGAAGACGGCGAGAAGGAGGATCGCCGCCGCCCCGATCGGAACCGGGAGGGGGACCCGGGCGAGGTCCTGCCACCACGACGTCCGGGCGGGGATCCTCCCCTCCTGGCGGACGCGGGCGAAGAGACGCGCCTCGAAGTCCCCGGACGGCCGGACTCTGGGGAGGGCCCGCACGCCGTTGAGAAGAGCGCAATACCTCTCGTAACGCTTTTTGCAGGAATCACATGCGTCGAAATGCTCAACAAGCTTCGAGCTGTTCTTGGGCGAGAGGGTTCCGTCGTAGTACGCGGAGAACGAGCCTCTCGCCTTCTTGCAGAATCTCGATTCCCTGTTCATGGCCGCTCTTCCTCGGTCCTCCCCGATCCAGGCGTTTCACCCAGAATCGGTTCGACCAGTTCCCGGAATCTCTGGCGGGCCCGGTTGATCCGGGACTTCACCGTCCCCTTGGGGAGCTTCAGGATCTCGGCGATCTCTTCGTACGAGAGATCGTCCACGTCCCGCAGAACGAAAACAGACCGGTAGCGCTCCGGGAGCCTCTGGATCGCCGCCTCGAAGATCCGCCGGAGCTCCCGGTTCTCCGCCTCGCTGTCGGGGCGAGCGGATTCGTCCGGGATCTCGTAGGTGGAGAACTCCGAATCGGAGTCGGCGCCGAACGCGTCGAGCGAGACGAGGCGCTTCCTTTTCGTGTTGCGAAGCTCGTTCCTGGCGACGTTCAGCGCGATCGTGTAGATCCACGTGGAGAACTTCGCGATGGAGCGATAGCGGTCGGCGTTCCGATGGACGCGGATGAAGGTCTCCTGGGCGACGTCATCCGCTTTGTCGAGGTCCCCCAGAACGCGGTAGGCGGTGCTCACGATCTTCGACTTGTACCTCCGGACGATCTCGACGAAGGCCCCCTCGTCCCCGTCCCGGTACCGGAACATGAGCTCTTCGTCGGTGGCCTCCCGGTTCGTTCTCTCGGGCGTTTCCTCGCGCATCCTCTCTTCCCGCGTTGCTCGGGATCACCGGCCGAGGGCGAGCAGCCGGTGCCGATGGTATGCCCGGCCCGAGCCGATCGCAAGGGTTCGCGGTCAGTCCTCGGCGAGACGGAAGACGGAATCGGCGACGGCGACGTTCTGTTCCGCCGCTTGAAAGCGGGCCGTGAGGCGCATCTCCTCTCGAGGAAGGTAGGTCTCCACCTCCCGCGCGAAGGCCTCCTCCTCCGCCTCATAACGATAGGACGAGGCGAAGTGGACGGTTCCCTCCGGCTCGACCACGCGGCGCTCGGCGAGGGCGAACGAGGGAGAGGCGATGCGGAGCACCTCCCGGAGGCCGTCCTCCCGCCGGAGGACGAGGCGGAGAAACCCCTCGTTTCGCGCCGCGGCGAAAGCCACGACGTTCTCCGTCCGATAGAGATCCTCCGGCCCCGCGTGCGGCGCGACGAGGTAGACCGCGTCCGCGGGGGCGAGGCCGAACACGGAGAGGGGCGCGAGGCTCGTGTCCGCGAGAGACGCGTGCTCGACCTCTTCCGAGCCGGGCCGGAGGAAGGCGATCCGGTCTCCGCTCCGGACCACGGTCAGGCGGCCGGAGCCGAGCCCGAGGAAGCCGGGGAGGTCGATGACGAGGCGCGACCGGGAGGGGCGCTCGAACCACGCCTCGAAGTGGAGGAAGTGCTTCTCTCGATTCGTTCGCAGGTAAACCGTTCCGGTCGAATGGAACGACCGGACGGAGGCGGTTCTCGCGCGGAGGGCGGCGAGAACCTCCTCCGCGTCCGCCGCCGGCGCGGCCGGGGGCGCTTTGACCGCCCGGGAGCATCCCCCGGCGGCGAGGGCGACGAGGAGCGCGGCGGCCGCGGCGCGAGCGAGCGAGCGGCGGCTCACCGCTCCTCCAGAGCCCGGAGCTTCCGGAGCGCCTCTTCGTTCCCCTCCTCGAGGAGAAGGACCCCGCGATAGGCGCGCGCGGCCTCCTCCCTCCTCCCCGCCGCCGCGTACGCGTCCGCGAGGTGCTCGAGAACCGTGGGGTCCTCCTTCAGCCCCTCGCGGGCCTCCTCCAGCTCGCGGATCGCACGCGCGAGGTCCCCCTTGCGGAAGTAGAGCCATCCGAGGCTGTCGCGGAAGAACGGGTTCCCCGGCCGGTGCTCGAGCGCGCGGAGGATGAGACGCTCCGCCTCGTCGAGATCGCGCCCCTTGACCGCGAGGAGGTACCCGAGGAGGTTCAGGGATTGCGGGTGGTCCGGATCGAGCGGGAGCAGGGCGCGCAGCGTGCGGATCGCTTCCTCTTCCTTCCCGAACTGCGCCTCAAGGTTCGCCTTCTTGTAGTAGAGGTCGACCGACTCGATCCCGCCCTGAAAGGCGAGCGTGAAGTGCTCGAGCGCCTCCTCGAGCCGGCCCCGCAAGAGGTACGTGTTGCCGAGCAGGTAGTGGATCCCTCCGTTCGTCGGATCGATCGCGGCCGCCCGTTCGATCGCCCGGAGCGACTCCTCCTCGTCCCCGAGGCGGAGCCTCGCATAGGAGAGGCGGGCCCACGCCCAGGAGTCCTCACCGTCGTGCGCGAGGAGCTCGCGAAGGAGCGCTTCCGCCTCCTCGAAGCGCTCAGCGGCGAGGTGGACCTCGACCAGGCGCCGCGCGGGCCCCGGCTCGCCGGGATCGGCTTTCCATGCGGCTTCCAGCGCGGCGATCCCCTCCCGCTCCCGCCCGAGCGAAAGGTAGAGATCGCCGAGCTCGGCCCGCAGTTTCATGTTTGAGGGATCGATCTCGGCGAGCACCTCGGCGTTGCGGATCGCGTCCTCCCCCCTACCGAGGCGGAGGTAGACGCCCACGAGCCTGTGGTGGATGTCGAACGGACGGTATCCGTCGGCGGCGAGCTTCTCGTACTCCGCGGCCGCATCCTCCCAGCGCTCGGCGTCGGCGTACATCCTCGCCAGGGCGGCACGGATCGGCGCGTCGTTCTCGGCAAGGCGGATCGCTTCGCGGTACGCCTTCTCGGCCAGATCGTGCTCGCCGCGGTGCCGCCTGAAGTCCCCGATCCGGACCTGGTAGAACGCGCGTTCGGGAGCGAGAAGGGCCGCTCGCTCGAGGTTCTCGATCGCCCGCTCCTCCTCGCCGCGGGACTGGTAGAGCATGGAAAGGAGGAAGCGGATCGTGCCGTCTTCCTCCGTCTCGGCCAGAGTCTCGAAGCGGGCGATCGCCTCTTCCGCCCTGCCGCTCTCGAGGTACGCCTTCGCGAGGACTCCGAGCGCGTCCTCCCTCGTCGGGTCGACCGCGACCGCCCTCTCGGCGTACGAGACGGCGCGGTCGAAGTCGCGGCGCTGCAGGTGGAGCCCGGCGAGACGGGCGAGAACGTCGACCGCCCCCGGATCCGCCTGGGCCGTTTCCTCGTAGCTTCGGATCGCGTCTTCGAGCCGGCCCTTGTCCTCCTGGAACCGGGCGAGCAGGTAGTAGGCGTACGGGTCTTTCTCGGAGAGGGGCGCGCGCTCCTCGAAGACGATCTCGTGAAACGGGTCCCCGAGCCCCCCCTGGGAGGCACAGGCCAGAAGCAGAACCAAGCCGATCGCCGAAAGGTGCGCGCGCTTCATCGTTTCCCCACCGCCCGGCCGGGCGGGAGCGTCGCGGCTCGCGGCCGGGGAGGCTTCTCGGACCGGTTTCGCTCCGCGCGGCACGCTGCGGGGGTGGACCCCGCCCGGCGCGCCGGCGCTCATCTTCTTACCGCCCGTTCCGAAACTTAGCACAGGAGCCGGAAAAGGGCGACGGGGCCGGAGCGCCCCCTCCGGCGTTGACGCCCGGCGGCGAATCGGTTAGATTGGAGCGTGTGAAGGCTCTCCCTCCTGAAGGAGATGGCGTGCGGTCCGTTCATGTCGTTCTCGTCGCGCTCTCCGCCGCGCTTCTCGCCGGATGCTACACGGTTCTCGACCATCCCTCCGAGGTCGCCATGACCGAGACCATCGAGGGCGAGACCGAGCGTGTGCCTTGCGCCGACTGCCACTACGAGAGCGAGTGGTTCGGTTACTACGATCACCAGCTGATCTACGGGTGGCCCGGGCTCCTCTCGTATGATCGCTCGGATTGGTGGTTCGATTACTATCGCAGACCGTGGTGGTGGGACGGCTACTGGTACGACGACTCCTGGCACGTCTCCGGCTCGGGCCCCGCCGGGTCCGACCAGTCCTCCTGGAGGAAGCGCGCGCTCCGCCGGGGGGAGCCCTCGGGTGATCCGGCCCCCGCCGGCGTGTACCCGGGAGGCGCCGCGCAGGGATCGGGCGGCACGGCTCCGGCCTCGCCGCCTTCCGACTCGGGAGGCGGAGAGAAGAAACCGAGCGAACCCGAGCCGGCCCATCGCAAGAAAACCCCCAGAAGATAGAGAGCGGAAAACATGAAACAGGCAATCGTCGGTCTTATTCTGCTGTCGTGCGCGTCGCTCCCCGCGTGGGGTTCCGGCCATCCGTACACCGAGCTCGAAATCCCCGTCCCGGAGCTCACGGGAACGCACGCGCGCGCGCTCGGAATGGGAGGCGCGCACATCGCCGTCGCGGAGGACGCCTCGGCCCTGACGTGGAATCCGGCCGGGCTGGTGAACATCCGTAGGATCGAGATCTCGGCGACCCTGGCGCGCGGCAACCGGGAGGTCGAAACGGTCTGGCACGAGAGCCGCGCCGACTGGGGCGCTTTCGACAACCAGCTCGGGGGCCTCCACTTCCTCTACCCCATCCCCACCTACCGCGGCTCCCTCGTGATCGGGGTCGGCATCGACCGGATGAAGGACTACACGCTCCGGTACAAGCGGAGCGGAACGGACCCCGATGTCGCCTTTCTCGGAGGCGGCCCGGGCCTCTTGACCGACACCCATCTCCGGGACGGCAAGCTCTCCGGCTACACGGGCGCGGTGGCGTGGGACGCGAGCCCTCGTCTCTCGCTCGGCGGGTCGGTGACCTATCTTCGAGGCTCGATCTATGATGAGCAGATCTTTCTGACCGAAGACACGAATGGTTTGGATCAAACCTACGTCTCGATCGAGGACTACTACCTTCTGGACGCCGACCTCTCGGGGCTCACCGCGATGATCGGCTTCCTCTACAAGGCGTCGCCGAGGGTCCGCTTCGGCGGCGTTCTCGGCGCGCCGCGGCACCTCAGCTTCGATCGCTACGAGCAGTATCGGACTCGGGATCGGTTGGAGAACGGGACCGAGGAGATCACCTACGAGGAAATCCCCGTGTACGACGACGAGACGATCACCTTCCCGTACTGGCTCGGTTTCGGCGTCTCCGTGGCGGGTCCGGGAGTGATCGTCGCTGCCGATGTCCGGCACACCGACTGGCGGGAGATCGACGACGAGGTCGGCAGCGAGCAGGTCTTCGTGCGTCCGTACTACCGGGAGGGCACCTCCTTCGCGATCGGCGCCGAGGGGCTCCTCCCCTGGGCTCCCTTCCGGGTTCGCGCGGGCTACCGCTACGACCCGGTCCCCTTCCGTCTCACCTACTGTCCCTCATCGGAGTGCCTGTCGGGCGGCCGCGACCCGCGCGAGGTCGAGATCGCGATCGACAGGGAGAAGCAGGTCTATGCGTTCGGCGCGGGCTTTCTCTACGGCGGCGTGCTCGCGATCGACCTGACCTACGAAATGGGGCGCTTCGAGCGCGTTTCGAGAAACCTGTCGCTGGCGCCCTACAGCGAGGAGCGCACGAGCGACGACTTCGTTCTCTCCTTGGGATATCGGTTCTAGCCTGGACGATGCACGCGTTTCCTACTGCGGCCGCGGATCGCGGCCTGCGAGGCCTCCCTTCCGTCGCCGCTTCCTCAGCGTAGCTCCGGGGCTACGCTTCCGGGAGCGGCTCGTCCAGGTCGGCCTCTCGGCACGCGCTCCGCACCCTCGCGACGAAATCGCGTGCATCGTCCAGGCTAGCCAGCCGGTTTCGCGGCGCCGCTATGCTCGGCTCCCCTCCCTCCCGCCGGAGAGGCGGAGAGCCTCTTCCTTTCCACGGACGAGCGCGTGCAGGGTCCTGTTCACCGGGACGGACAGGCCGTGCCGCCGCGCATGGCGGACCACGGCGCCCGAGAGAAACTCGATCTCCGTCCGCCGGCCCGACTCGATGTCGAGGAGCATCGAGTTCCTGTTCCTTCCGGTGACGAGCGCGATCTCCATCGTCCTCTCGACCATGTCGAAGACGTGGCCCGCATCGGCGCGCGCGACCTCCGCCGTCTCCAGAGCCGCGGCGCGGAGTAGAGACAGCAGAAACGGAGAACGGACGAGCGCCCCGTTCTCGAGCCCCGTGATCGCGCCGAGCGGGTTGATCGCGGCGTTCACCGCGAGCTTCTTCCAGATCTCCCGGCCGATCTTCTCCGCCGCCCGGGTCGGGAACCCGCCCGCCGTGAAGACCCGCGCCACCTCCTCGATCTCGCCGTCCGTCTCCCCCTCCCCGGCGGGGAGGAGCGGCCGGCCGATCAGAGTGTTCCCGCGGCCGTACCAGAGAACGCGCCCCGGTCCGCTGAGGGAGACGCCGTTGTAGACGAGCCCCCTCACGATCTTCTCGGGGGGGAAGTGGGCCCCGAGGATCTCCTCGTTGCCGATCCCGTTCTGCAGGCAGAGGATCCATCGAGAGGAGACGCCGGCGGCGGAGAGAGCCGCGCACGCCTCGTGAAGGTCGTACGCCTTCACGGCGATCGCGACGAGGTCGCGCGGTCCGGACGGGAGGCGGTCGGTCGCCTCCGGGCGGACGTGAACGGTCTCCGTCTCCGAGACGATTCGGAGGCCGTTCTCGCGTACGGCTCGGGCGTGGGAGGGCCTTCCGACCAGGGTCACCTCGTGGGCGCGCGAGAGCAAGCCGCCGAAAAGCGAGCCGATCGCGCCCGCCCCGAGAACGAGAACACGCACGCGAAACTCCTCCCCGCCGGCAATCGTACCAGCAGGGGCGCGCGCGGAAAAGTCCTCCGGGGGACGCGTTGACACCGGTCGGAGGCGGGCGCTACACTCCGCCCCGTCGCGGATGCGGTCTCGGACCGGGTCGACTCCGGGCCGGCGCTTCTCGCCCGGACGAGGCGAATCCCGGGAGGGTGCGCGTGCGGATCGTTCTCAGCATCGCCGGCGCCGGGGCCAAGGTCGAGGCCGCTCGCTGGACCCTCGCGCAGCTTCTCGAGGCGGAGGGGCTCTCGGTCGGCGAGCAGCCCGATGGGGAAGCCCCGTTCCTTCATCTCGCCTACGGTCCCGAGCCGGCGAGGAGCCCGGAGGGCATCCCTGCGGTCTCGATTCCGGCTCTCCGCTCCGATCTCTTCGAGGGCGCGACGCCGGAGGCGCCGATTGAGATCGCCGGCCGCGCGGGGGACGTGTTTCTCGCCTTCCCCCCTCTCGTCGATCTTCCCCCCGGGGAGCCGCTCGCGCGGGATCCGCACGGCCGCGCCGCCGCGTGCCGGCCCGCCGGCCGCCCGCACGAAGTGCGCTTCGGATTCGATCTCGTCGCGCCGGCGTACTTCGTTCTCTCCCGGGTCGAGGAGAGAGGCGGCCCCACGGACGATCTCGGCCGCTTTCCGCCCGAGTCCTCCTGGTCGGTCCGCCGGGGTCTTCTCGGCGAACCGGTCGCCGACCGACTCGGGAGGCTTCTCTTCGCGGCGATCGCGGAGGCGCTCCGCGGCGCCCGGCGGGCGACGGTGCGAGTGCACCCGTGGCCCGAGGGGAGGTCCTTCGCGATCGCGCTTACCCACGACGAGGATCTCGTCATTCGGTGGGAGCGGAGGCTCGCGCGCCACGCGCGGCAGGCGCTCGCCGGCGGAGGGGGGGGGCGCGGCGCCGGGGCGCGTCTTCTCCTCCGCGATCTCCGCGAGGGGAGGATTCCTCCGACGATCTTCTCGCGGCGGATGGCCGATTGGGAGTCCGAACGCGGGGTCCGCTCGACCTGGTTCTTTCTCGCCACCCCGCGCGATCGCTTCGCCCGCCGGTACCGGGTGGACTCCCCTCCCTTCCGGAAGTTCCTTCATCTGTTGATCGATCGCGGGTTCGCCGTGGGTCTCCACGGCGGTCTCGACTCGTACCTCTCGGCGGCGCGCCTGCTCGAGGAGCGAAACCTCGTTTCCGCATCGGCGGGGCGCCCGGTCGCCGGCGTTAGGCAGCACTACGCGCGCCTCCGCGTGCCCGAGACGTGGGACGCGCAGCGCGAGGCGGGGCTCCGCTACGACGCCTCGCTCGGCTTCCCGGACGCCCCGGGGTTCCGCGCCGGCACCTCCTTCCCGATCCGCCCCGAGGGGGCCGGCGACTTTCTCGTGTTCCCCCTTCACGGGATGGACCGGGCGCTCGCCGCGGCGGGGATCCGATCCGGGGAGGCATGGAACGGCTGGAGCGCCCCCGCGCGGCGTGCGGGAGGCCTCCTCGACATCCTCTGGCATCCCCATTTCGTCGATACGGACCTCGATCCCGAGCGCGAGGCGGCGTTCCTCGATCTCCTTTCCTGGATCGAGGGCCGGAAGGGCGAGGCGTGGACCGCCACGCTCGACGAGATGGCCGAGTGGTGGAACGCGCGCCGTCTCGCGGCTGTGAGCGGCGTTCGCGCCGGGGAGCGGACCGTCGTCCGGGTTCGGTTCGGTTCGGCGATCCGCTCCGCCCGTCTCCGGCCCGTGCCGCCCGGATCGGACATCCGCCTGGAGAGCGCCGCCGGTGCCCGCGTCGAGGTCGCGGCCGGGCCGGACGGCCACCTGTCCATCGAGGAAGCCGCGGCCGGAGCGGACATCGTCCTCTCCCTCCTTCCGCCCGGCCCGAGGGAGCCGAGGTGAGGGGGTTCTGCGGGCGCCCCCCGCGCCTTCCCCTCTCCCGCCGGCCTGCCCGCGGATGGGAGCTTCCCCCGGGGGATCCGCTGTCCGGGGGGAGCGCGTGAGCGGGAGCCTGACGAGGAAGGTCGGCGTCATCGGGGCTTCCCGCCTCGTGGCGAGTTCCGTCACCGCTCTCCTCGTGAGCATGTACCTCTCGCGCGCCTTTGACCGGGCGACGTACGGCACCTTCCAGCAGACCTGGTTCTTCACGCAGATGGCGGTGGAGATCGCCCTCCTGGGCTTCCCGATCGGGATCCTCTACATCGTTCCCCGGTTGACCGAGCCCGAGCGGCGCGGTCTTCTCGTCCGCGTCGTTCTCCTTCTCGCGGGGGTGGGGGCCGCTCTCGCGGCGCTTCTCTACGGCGGGGCTCCTTTCGTGTCGCGCCTGTTCGGCAACCCGGAGCTCGGGAAGACGCTCCGGATCTTCTCCCTCTACGCCCTCTTCGTCGTTCCCGGAATCCCGATGGACGCGTTCCTCATCGCGCAAAACCGCCACCGCCTGCTCGGTCTTCTCACGGTCGCCCACTCGGTGCTCCTCGTCGCCGCCGTTCTTCTTCCCGCGCGGGCAGGCCTCGCCCTCTCCGGGATCCTCTGGGCGCTCGTCGGGTACGGAGCGATCCGCGCGGGCCTCGTTCTCGCCGGGGCGGCGAGCACCGTTCGCGGCGTGCCCGCCGTGCATCGCGAAGGGCTGCTCCGCCGTTTCGTTCTCTACTCGCTGCCGGTCGCACTGAACGATCTTCTCCGCGTCGTGGCCAAGTGGCTGGACAAGAACATCGTGTCCGCGTATTTCAGCCCGGAAGTGTTCGCCGTCTACGCGAACGGGGCGGTCGAGATTCCGTTCGTCGGCGTGCTCGCCGGATCGATCGCCTCCGTCGTGATCCCGGAGTTTTCCCGCCTCTCGGACGAGGGGAGGCGCGAGGATCTCCTCGCCCTCTGGCACCGGGCGATCCTCAAGGCGGGGGCGATCCTCATCCCCCTCTTCGCGTTTCTGATGGTTCTCGCGGTCCCCTTTCTCGTCTTTCTCTTCTCGGAGAAATACCGGGCGAGCGCCGGTCCCTTCCGGATCTACCTCCTTCTCCTTCCGCTCAGGAGCGCGACGTACACCCCGATCCTCCTTGCGCTGGGGCGCTCGCGCCTTGTCGCGCTCGGCGCCCTCGCGGACGTCGCGGCGAACCTCGTTCTTTCGATTCTTCTCATACCGCGCTTCTCCTATCTCGGCCCGGCGGTCGCCACGGTCGTGACGACCCATGCGCAGGTCGCGTTCTATCTCGTCTGCACCGCCCGCATTCTCTCGGTGTCTTGGAGGCGCGTGTTCCCCTGGAAGGGGGTGGCCCGGCTCCTTCTTCTCTCCCTCCTTCCCGCTCTTCTCCTCGTTCCCCTCGCGCGTGCACCCCTTCGCCCGTTCGTCGTGCTGGCGATCGGGACGGTCCTCTACTTCGCGCCGATCGCGCTCCTGATCTGGCGCTTCGGACCGCTCGGCGAGGGGGACAAGGAGCTGGTGCGCCGCATCCTCGGGCGCGGGCGGAGGTGAGGATCGCCCTACTGGCCGGCGACGACGAAGGGGCTCTCCCCGTTCACGCGGGGGAGCGGGAGGAGCGGGACCGAGAGGGCGAGATCGCGGAAGAAGGCGAGATCCTTCACGAGAGAAGAAACGACGCCGGCCTCGGTTCCGTCGCGGATCGAGAGAAGCTCGACCCGCTCGATGCGCGCCCCGCCGTTCTGGGTTTCCAGGAGAGCGAGGGCCGTCGCGTCGCGGCAGGGATCTCCCGGGCGTTCCCGCCCCGAGACGCGGACGAGGACTTCCTCGCGCGCGCCGAGGGCCTCGGCGATCCGGCTTCTCCCCTCGACGAGCAGGGCCCTTACGGAGGGGTCGGTCGCGTTGCACCGGAACCCGGCCCGAACCTCGCCGACCAGAAGGTCCGCTTGAAGGAAGAGCGTCCCGACCGACACGACCCCTGCGTCCCACGACTCGTCCGCGTACTCCAGGTCGAGGGTCCGGGCGGCGAAAGCAGGAAGGTCGGCCGCGGCGCTCTCCCGCGTCGAGATGCGCCGGATCCCCTCGTTCTGGAGGCGAGCGTCGAGGTCGCCGGCGAGGAGGCGGGCCGCCGCGGTCATCCGGTCGGCCGTGGAGAGCGCGTCCCTGTAGCTCCGGAGAAGGGCCGGGCCGAACCCGACGAAGGGGGCCCTCCCCTCGGAGGCGAGAAGCCCGAGGAGGTCCTCGATCAGATCGCGCGCCGGCGGCGCCTCCCCCCTCTTGCCGAGGTGGTGGTGGAGGATCTCGTAGATCTTCGGCCAGCCGAGCCACCGGCAGGGGGGCTCGCGGGACGGCCGGAGGTCCGCGCGGACATCCTCGATCCCAGGCGGCGTCGTATTCCCGTCGGTGACGACGAGCAGATGGAAACGGGGGGAGAGCTTCCGGCCGGCGAGCACGAGAGGGAGGAGCTCCTCCCGGCGAACCCTCTCCCGGTCCCATCCGACGACGAAGACGAGAAAGGAATCGCTCTCGAGCGCGAGATCGGGGCTGGAAGGTCCGAGCTCCGGCCAGAACTGAATCTGAAGGGAGGCGTACTCGCCGGGGGCGACGTCGATCCCCGCCTCGCAGAGAAGCGTGGCCAGATACGTCTCGCGGTCGAGCATCTTCAGCGTGCCGAAGAGCCGGGAGAGGAGGACCTCCTCCCGATCCGTGCGGGCATGTGCTTCCGCCGCGTAAAGGGACACGCCGAACCTCCCTGAGAACCGAACCCCGTTTTAATCACGCAATTCCCGTACCAGAGTCTGGACGAGGGTGTGCACGGTAACCGATGGACTTATTAGGAATTATGGGATGGAGGCGGCGGGATCGAGACCCGGGCGCTCGCCTTCTGCAACGCGAGAAGGCGAAAAACGGGGATCCGGAGGAGGGTCGGGGAGTGCGCGGAGCCGGACGCCCCATCCCTGGTGATGCCAGGCTTGGGCAGAGGTCTTCGGCCGCGGGGAACGAGGAACCGGGCGCCGAGACATCCGGTTCGCTCCAGGCCAGTGTCGTGTCCCAGAAATACCTTGTCAATCCGGGCGAGTCATCGTGGACCATGGCAAGGCG
>JBDRFQ010000104.1:0-4445 GCA_043818685.1 Candidatus Eiseniibacteriota bacterium | reverse complement strand
GTCCCGCTCGGCGAGCTCGCCGAGATCCGCACGGTCGAGGCCCCCGCGCAGATCAGCCGCGAGGACGGGATGCGGCGCGTGGTGGTGGAGTGCAACATCCGCGGGCGCGACTCGGGCAGCTTCGCCGCGGAGGTCCGGGAGAAGCTCGAGCCCGTCGTCTCCTCCCTCCCCCCCGGGTACTCGCTCCGCTACGGGGGCCAGTTCGAGAACCAGGAGCGGGCCATGCGGCGGCTCGGCCTCGTCGTCCCCGTCTCGGTCGGGCTCATCTTCCTGCTTCTCTTCTCCGCCTTCGGGAGGATGCGGAGCGCGCTGCTCGTGTTCGCGAACCTCCCCTTCGCGCTCGTCGGCGGCGTTCTCCCGCTCTGGATCGCCGGGATCCCGCTCAGCGTCTCGAGCATCGTTGGGTTCATCGTTCTCTTCGGGGTCGCCGTCCAGAACGGAACGGTTCTGGTCAGCTTCTTCGAGAGGCTCCGCGCGGAGGGGCTCGCCCCGCTCGAGGCGGTGCGCCGCGGGTGCGACCTCCGCTTCCGCCCCCTTCTCATGACGACCGCGACGACCGTGCTCGGCCTCCTGCCCATGCTCCTGGCGACGGGAAGCGGCTCGGAGATCCAGAGGCCGATCGCGGCGGTCGTTCTCGGGGGGCTCGTCACCTCACAGCTCCTCACGCTGCTTGTCCTACCGGTGCTCTTTCTCCTGGCGGAGGGATCGGGCCGAAAGCGGGAGGGTGCCTGAGGGGAGGGGCCGGGAGCGGCCTGCCGGCGGAGAGGATGGAGCGGGCAACGGGGGTCGAACCCGCGACCCTCAGCTTGGGAAGCTGATGCTCTGCCAACTGAGCTATGCCCGCTCGCGAGTCTTCATGCCCACTGATAACATGGCGGCGGCCGCAAGTCAAGAGCTCACCCGGTCGAGGAAGGGCGTCCCGAGAGGGGAGCGCCCCTCACCTACCCTTCCCCGCTTTCGAACCAGAGCGCGATCCGCGCGGCCGTCTCTTCCGCGCGCTCCGCCGCCGGGTCGAACCACCGAACGTTCTCCGATCGGAACCACGTCATCTGCCTCTTGGCGAATCGGCGCGTCTCCCGCTTCGCTCTCGCGATCGCCTCCTCGAGGCTCATCGTGCCCGAGAGGTGCGTGATGATCTCCCGGTAGCCGGGAGAGCAAAAGCAGGGAAGCTCCGGATCGAGGCCTTCGGCGAGAAGCGAGCGGACCTCCTCGACGAGCCCCGCCGCGATCATCCGGTCGAAGCGCTCGTCGATCCGGCGGAAGAGAAGAGGACGCGGGGGATCGAGCCCGGCGATGCGATGGGCGCGGCGGGTCCCTCCCCCGCAGAGGTGCTGCTCGGTCCTGGTCTCGCCCGACGCGAGAAAGACCTCGAGGGCGCGGACGATCCGCACCTCGTCGTTCGGGTGGATCGCTGTGGCGGACTCCGGGTCGACGCGGGCGAGGTCGGCGTGGAGGGCGCGGCTCCCCTCCCGTTCGATCCGCGCGCGAAGCTCGCGCCGGATCTCCGGGTGCCGGCCGACTCGGACGTCGAGCCCCCGGACGAGCGCGCGGAGGTACAGCCCGGTTCCCCCGACCACGATCGGCAGGCGGCCCCGCGCGCGCACCTCGGCGAGCGCGCGCTCCGCCTCGCGCGCGAATCGCCCGGCGTGGAAAGGCTCGTCCGGCTCGACGAGATCGATGAGGTGATGGGGAACGCGTGCCCGTTCCTCCGCCCCCGGCTTCGCGGTCCCGATGTCGAGCCGGCGATAGACCTGGCGCGCGTCGGCCGAGAGGATCTCGCCGTTCATCCGTTCGCCGAGGAGGATCCCGATCTCGGTCTTCCCGGACGCCGTGGGGCCCGCGAGGCAGAGGATTGGATCATTCATGTGCGAAGAAACCGCCGGGCGATCTCCTCGGGAGACAGGGTGAGGAAGGTCGGCCGGCCGTGGGGGCAGCGGAGCGGGTCGCGGCAGGCGGCGAGCCGCCGGAGAAGGGCGCTCCGCTCTTCGGGGGCGAGCGGGTCCCCCGCGCGGACCGCTCCGTGGCACGCCACCGAGGCGGCGACGCGCCTCTCGCGCGACTCGTCCGGGCTCCCCCTCTCGGCGAGGTACTCGAGGAACTCGATGAGGAGGCGCCGGGGCTCCCGCTTCCGGATCCCCGGCGGGGTCCCCTCGATGAGCAGCGATCGGGGACCCGCCGGGCGGACGATGAAGCCGGCCGCCTCGATCGCGGCGGCGTACTCCTCGGCGATCCGCACGAGATCGGGCTCCGCCTCGACCGTCTCGGGGAAGAGGAGGCTCTGCGACTCGCCCGATTCGCTCTCGATCCGGGCGAGGGTCTCCTCGAAGAGGATTCTCTCGTGGACGGTGTGCTGGTCCGCGATGAGAACCCCCTCCGGGGCCGCGGTCACGAGGAAGGTGTTCCCCACCTGATGCACGCGCGAGAGGTCGGCCCGCGCGAGCCACCCTTCCCCCGCCCCGCCCGCGTCCGGAGAGGCCGGCTCCGGTGCGGGCGCCTCCGGATGATAGGCCCAGCTCCCCTCGCGCCCGGCAGGCAGCTCGAACGTCTCCGGAGGACGCGCGACGGGCGGCGCGTCCCCGCTCCCCGGCTTCTCCCTCCAGAAGCGCGGCAGGCTCCCCTCGGACCGCAGGGCTCGGCGCACGGCGGATTCAACGGACGCGAACACGGTCCTCTCGGGGGAGAAGCGCACCTCCTGCTTCGTCGGGTGGATGTTCACGTCGACGAACTCGGGGTCGAGGGTGAGCGAGAGGACGTAGGCCGGGTGCCGCCCCGGGGGGAGGGCGCCCCGGTACGCCGAGGCGAGCGCCTGGTGGAGCAGGGACTGCTGGACCGGCCTCCTGTTGACGTGGAAGTACTGGTACTCCCTCGTGCCGCGCGCCGCGTCGATCTTCGACACGTACCCCGCGACGGCGGGGCCGTGCTCCCTCCCCTCGGCGAAGACGAGGTCGTCGGCGAAGGCCCGCCCGAAGAGCCGCCCGATGCGGAGGAGGAGCTCCTCGCCGGCGGGAAGATGGAAGACCTCCTCGCCGTCCCGAACGTAGCGGAAGGAAACCTCCCTCTCGGCGAGCGCGTGGGCGATCACTGCCCTCCGGATCTTCTTCTCCTCGGTCCGCTCGCTCTTCATGAACTTGCGTCTCGCGGGGGTGTTGAAGAAGAGGTTCCTCACGGCGAGCGTGGTTCCCCGCGGGCGGCCCCCCTTCTCTTCGCGGACCACGGTCCCGGCGCGGAGAACGAGGCGGGTTCCCTCTCCCCCCTCGGGGGCGGTGAGGATCTCGATCTCGGCAACGGCGGCGATGCTCGGGAGCGCCTCGCCCCGGAATCCGAAGGACGCGACCCGGACGATGTCCTCCGCGTTCCGGATCTTGCTCGTCGCGTGCCGCGCGAAGGCGAGGCGCGCGTCCTCTCGGTCCATCCCGGATCCGTCGTCCGAAACTTCGAGAAGGGAGGCGCCCCCCCCGTCCACCCGCACCTCGATCGTCCGCGCATCCGCGTCGAGGGCGTTCTCGACGAGCTCCTTCACCACCGAGGCGGGCCGCTCGATCACCTCCCCGGCGGCGATCCGGTTCGCGACCGATTCGGGGAGGACGAGGATCTTCGCCATCGGCTACGCCCCCTCCCCGCCGGAGTCGAGACGGGATCTCCAATCTTGGAGGAGGCGGAGCCCCTCGAGCGGCGTGAGCCGGTCCGGATCGATCTCGCGGATCTCGTCGGCGATCCGCTCCTCTTCGCTCCGGAAGAGGGGGATCTGGCGCGGGACCCCTTTCCCGAGAACGTCGATCGGCTTCGTCACGTGCTCGCGCTCGAGATGGGCGAGAACCTCCTTCGCCCTGCGGACGACCTCCTCCGGCAGGCCGGCGAGCCGGGCGACCTGGATGCCGTAGCTCCGGTCGACGCTCCCCGGGACGACCTGCCGGAGAAAGACCACGCGGTCCCCCCACTCCTTGACGAGGACGGAGAAGTTCCGGACTCGCGCGAGATCGTCGGCGAGGACGGCGAGCTCGTGGTAGTGGGTGGCGAAGAGGGTCTTGGCGCCGACCTCCTCGTGGCGGTGGAGGTACTCGACGACCGCCCATGCGATCGAGACCCCGTCGAACGTCGAGGTTCCCCGCCCGATCTCGTCGAGGAGGACGAGCGAGCGCGGCGTTGCGTTGTGGAGGATGTTCGCCGTCTCGGTCATCTCCACGAGGAACGTGCTCTGGCCGCGCGCGAGGTCGTCCGCCGCTCCGACCCGCGTGAAGATCCGGTCGGCCGCGCCGAGCTCCGCGCTCTCGGCGGGAACCCAGGAGCCCGCCTGCGCGAGGATCTGGATCAGGGCGACCTGCCGGAGATACGTGGATTTCCCCGCCATGTTCGGCCCGGTGAGGATGTGGATCTGGCTCTCCGCCGCATCGATGTCGGTGTCGTTCGGGACGAACCGGCCCGGCCCGAGGATCGCCTCGACGACC
>JBDRFQ010000103.1:0-2924 GCA_043818685.1 Candidatus Eiseniibacteriota bacterium | reverse complement strand
CCCCCTCGCTCATCCTCTTCCGGTTCTCGGAGTCAGCGCCCGCCCCGGGGGGGAGACTCCCCTTCCTCCGGCGGATCGCGCCGAGCGCGCTCTCGACCCGTTCCGCCGCGGGATCCATCCCCTGCTCCCGGCAGACCGCCTTCACCAGGCGCTTCTGATCCTCCGCGTCGAGGATCGCGAAGTCGCGCCGGATGCCGAGCGCCTCGCCGCTCTGGCGGAGGATCCGGACGCCGGTTGCGTGAAACGTGCCGACCCAGAGCCGGTAGGGGAGCGCGCCGACGAGGCGTTCGATCCGCTCCCGCATCTCCCCGGCCGCCTTGTTCGTGAAGGTGACCGCGAGGATCCGGCCGGGTGAGACGCCTGCGGGGCCGGCCAGCCGCGCGAACCGGTAGGTGAGCACGCGCGTCTTCCCGCTCCCCGCCCCGGCCAGAACGAGGAGAGGCCCGTTCTCATGGCGGACCGCCTCGAGCTGTTCGGGGTTCAGGTCCTTTTCCCAGGAGAGCTCGCTCATGCCCGCCGCCCCGCTCAGTAGGGAACCCGCACCTTGAGGTCGAGGTTGAGAAAACGGTTCCCGTTCCGGAGCGTCCCCACCTCACCCTCGACGAGAAGGGAACGCCGGAGGCGGTACTCCACGCGCACCTGCCGGTCCGGCACTGCGAGGTACTCGCGCGTCGGACTCCTCTCCTTCTCGGCGCGATTGAAACCGGTGTCGATCTTCTGGGAAAACCCGAGGTAGAGATCGCTCGACAGGTAGTTCCCGTACCGAAGCTCCGGGAGCTCCTCGCTCGTTCCGATCTCGATCGTTCCGATGTCGCCGAGGCCGCGCGTCATCTCGCGGCTCACGCGCCCGGCGAGCGTGCGGAACCACGATGAGAGCACCTCGCCCGAGCTGACGTCCTCCTCCGGGCGCGCGCGGAGCGCGAGCATGCTGAGGATCTCCCCCTCGCTGTAGCCGGACTCCGAGGTCGGTTCGAGGCGGATGTCTTTCGGGGTTCCGTAGGCCCGGACTTGGATCTTCTCCCCCAGCACCTCGGTCTTGGCCGTGATGTCGACCGTCCCGTCGCGGAGGTCGTCCGGGTTCGTCAGCAGGATCTCCCCGGTCTCAACGCGGAACTCGTTCGGATAGACGTAGTAGCTCCCGCGGAGGATCTCGAACCTCCCGAGCGCGCCGAGGCCCTGATCCGAGCGGCGGACCTGCGCCTCCCCCTCCAGCTCGATGTCGACGAGGTTGTTTCGCACCCAGAAGTTTCGCGGCGCCCTCACGAAGAGATCGCACGTCCACGGCGGATCGTCCGTCGGGTCGAGAACCGAAGGCCCCTCCTCGCCGGAGGAGCCGAACTCGGTGCCGATCAGCGCGCCGTCCACGACGATTTCCCCAGTGATGTGCGGGACGACCCTCCGGAGGAACCTCGGGTCCGGCCTGAGCCGGAGATCCCCGTCGAACGTCATCTCCACCTCGTCGGCGAGCACGACATCGTACTTGCTCGCATGGAACTCGATATCGAACGCCGCCGGCCGGAAGGAGACGAGGTCGATCCTCCCCCAGGCGTTCAGGCGGCCTCTGTCGCCCGAACGGGCCTCGAACCGGACGATCGTGAGGTAGTCCTCGTCGAGGAGCAAGCGGGCGTCGACCCGCTCGAAGAAGAGCGCCGTGCCCGCGGGGAAGATGACGGCGTCGCGGATCTCGAAGATCCCGTCGAGCCGAGGGGCCGCGCGCGTCCCCGAGAGGCGGGCGGTCAGAGTGAAATCGCCGACCGCCTCGTCCCCCCGCCCCGCGAGGATCGCGAGAAAGCGGAGATCCCCGCGCGGGACGGCGACGTCGACATCGATCAAGCCGTCCTCCGGGAACGCGACCGACCGCTCCCGGAGCGACACCCGGACCGGGAGGAAGCCGCGGATCCGGTTCTTCTCGTCCCGGTTCGAGTCGAACAGGAGCGCGAACGAGATCCCCTCCTCGCCGACGCGGATCGAGTCGGCCCGCACGGCGCCGAGCGGATATCCGCGGAACGAAGCTCCATCGAGGCTGAAGGACGCCTCGATCCGAGGTCCGTCGAGGGGCCCGTCGATGCGCACCTCCGCATCCAGCTCCCCTTTCAGGTCGCCGAGCTTCTCCGAAAGGAGGCGGAGATCTCCGATGGAGAGGTCCCTCGCCCGGAGGACGAGGGAGAGGTCGTCCTCCCCTGTCCCCAACCCGCGAATCGATCCGGACGCCCGAAGGACCGCCCCTTCCTCGAGACCCCGCGCCGAGGCGGAATCGACGAAGAGGTTGGACCCGACAATCCTCGCCGAGGCCTCGATCTCGCGAAACGGGAAGTCCGGTCCGCCGGACGGCCTGGAGCGGAACCGAACGGCCGCCTCGCGTCCGTCCGGCCACCCGGCGTACGAGGCGTCGAGATCGATCGAGGCGAGGAGCGGGCTCGGGATCGGGAGCAGCCCGGAGAGGCGCTCGCAGCTGGCGTCCTCCACCCGGAGCGCGGCCGAGACGGAGCCGTCGTCCATCCTCGCCGCCTCCCCGGAAACGAAGCCCCCTCCGAACGAGAAGCGGACCGGCTCGAGGATGAACGCGCCCGCCTCCTGCCGGGCGACGATGCGGCCCGGCTCCGCGACGATCGTGTCCCCGTGCAGGAACGCGGTCTCCTCCAGGACGAGGACCCGGCCCGCCTCATTCCCCTCGAGGACGCCCGAGGTCCGTACGCTCCAGATGCCCCGGGAGGCGCGAAGACCCTCGAGGCGAAGGCCTCCTTCCTCGATCCGCACGGTGGCCTCAGCCGAGTCGACAGGCTCCCCGGCGACTCTTCCGCTCCGCGCGCGCGAGCGGAAGGAGCCCTCCATGCCGTCGTCGGCTCGCTCGACCCAGCCGTTCAAGGTGATCTCATCGAACGCGAGAGGGCCGGCCACCCCGCCCTTCACGTCGAACGCGCCCT